>NZ_JBHUWW010000051.1:14040-54011 GCF_042669755.1 Kitasatospora sp. NPDC057223
GCTGAGGACGGATCCGGACGTCGGGCCCGGTGGTCAGTGGGTGTCGGCGTTCTACCTGTCGCGTTGGGGCAACGACGTGGCGAAGGACAACGGCGGCACCACCATCCCCGACTGCGCGGGCGGCGGACAGCCCCCGGCCACCGGCCGCTACTGGGTGGACACCTTCGCGACGGCGGCGGTGTACGGCTCGCCGACGAGCACGGCGAGTACGGGGACGCTGTACCAGGGGACGAACTACGTGTTCTGCAAGGCCTGGGGGCGTCAGGTCGCGAGTGGCGGGAGCTTCAACCACTGGTGGCTGAGGACGGATCCGGACGTCGGGCCCGGTGGTCAGTGGGTGTCGGCGTTCTACCTGTCGCGTTGGGGCAACGACGTGGCGAAGGACAACGGCGGCGCCACCATCCCCGACTGCTGACCCGTCAGGGCCTCCCCGGGCGGGGAGGCCCTTCGGCGCGGGTCGGGTGGGTCGGCCGTGCGTCAGGCGGCGGTCAGCCGGCGGACGAGCGCGACCAGGGCCTCCCGCTGCGCGGCCTGGTCCTCGGACGGCGTCCCGGAGAGGAGCATCCGGACGAGCTGCGGCATGGTGAACCAGGCGGTGGCCAAGGCGATCACGGCGTACATCAGCAGCGCCGCGTCGACCTCGCCGGTCACGGCGCCGGCCTGCTGGGCCTGGCTGATCGCGGCTACCTTCTCGGCGTAGTGGCGGGCGCGCCGGCTCTCGTCGACGACCGGATCGTGCTCCGGCCCGCCGCTCTGCAGGCCCTCCCAGGCGAGCAGCCGCAGGAAGTGCGGGTGCGCGCGGTGGTAGTCGACGACCTGCCCGACGTAGTCCCCGAGATCCGCGGCCTGCTCCGCCGTGAGCGGGACGGCGGCGGCGAGATTGGCCAGCTCGGCCTCCAGGACGGCGTCGAACAGCTGGTCCTTGTTGCCGAAGTACTGGTAGATCCGCTCCTTGTTGACGCCGGCCCGGGTCGCGATCCGGGCGACCCGGGCACCCTGCGGCCCGTGCTCGGCGAATTCCTCGACGGCTGCTTCGAGCAGCAGCTGCTTCGTGCGTGCGGTGTCCCAGGCCATGCCCAGACCGTACCGCATTTCCAACCAAACGGTTGGACAGCGTGCGGCCGTGCTGCCATAATCCAACCGTACGGTTGGAGACCACTCCTCTCCGGCCCCGTAGGCAAGGAGACCCAGATGTCCACGAGCCCCGCACCGGCCGCCGCGCCCTCCGTCCACCGGCGCGCGCTGATCACCTGGCTCGCCGTCTACCCCACCATCACCCTCGTGCTCGCCCTCGTCGGCCCGGCCACCGCGCACCTGCCGCTGGTGCTGCGCACCCTGATCCTCACCGTGATCGTCGTCCCGGTCGTGGCGTACGCGGCGATTCCGGCCCTGCTGCGGGCCAACGCCGCGCTGGCCCGGCGCCGCCGCTGAGCAGGGCGCCCCGGGTAGGCTCGGACCCGCCCGGCCGGAGGCTGGGGTCCGGGGCGGGGCGTTCACCGCGAGCACCGTTCCGGCGCAGCCTCCGCGCACCCGAGACCCGTGCAGGAGTTCGCCGTGCCCGAGGACCACCAGCCCGCCCTGATCGAGTCCTTCCGCCAGCCGGCGGCCACCCCGGACCGGCTGCGCCGCCAGATCGAGTTCATCGTCGAGGTCGACCGCCTCAAGACCGTGCTGCGCCAGAGCCCGCTGCTGGCCGCCGACCGCCGCGAGAACGACGCCGAGCACTCCTGGCACCTCGCCCTGATGGTGCTCGTCCTCGCCGAGTACGCGGACGAACCCGTGGACGTCCGGAAGGTGCTGGCGCTCGTCCTGCTGCACGACCTGATCGAGATCCACGCCGGTGACACGCCGCTCTACGACGAGGCGGGACAGCTCGACCAGGAGGAGCGCGAGAAGGCGGCCGCCGACAAGCTGTTCGCGCTGCTGCCGGCCGGCCAGGCCGAGGAGTTCCGGGCCCTGTGGGACGAGTTCGAGGCCCGGCTCACCCCGGAGGCCCGGTTCGCCAAGGCGATGGACCGCCTCCAGCCACTGCTGCTCAACTTCGGCAACCGCGGCGGGACCTGGCAGACCCCCGGCGTGACCGACCAGGTCGTCCTCGACCGGAAGTCCGTCATCGGGGACAGCTCCACCGCGCTCTGGGAGTACGCCCAGGCGCTCATCCGCACCGGCGCGGACAACGGCTGGGTGCCGAAGGCGGGCTGAGCCGCCCCGGCCGCCCCGGCCTCAGCGCGCGGGCGGCGCCTGCACCTCGCCGGAGACCGTGCGCAGCGGGCTCATCACGAGGGCGTGCAGCGAGTCCAGCAGGTTCACGCCGGAGGGCACGATCTGGTCGGCGGGCCGCAGCGGCGCGGCGGCGGGTGCCGCGTGGGCGGCGGTGGCGCCGAGGAGCAGGGCTGTGGCGGCGATCGCCGGGAGGGCGAGAGCTCGGGTGACCTTCATGCCGTGCTCAACGAGTCCGGGCCCGAGGGGTTGCGCCGCCGGACGGGTGGGCCGCGGCGGTCCGGCCGCGACCCGGGCCCCCGCGTGCCGACGCGCCGGCGGCTCACGTGGCGGCCGGCGCCTCCAGCTCACGCGCCTGCCGCAGCCAGCCGGCGAACAGGCCGGCCTCGATGTCGGCCGGGGTCCGGAGCTTCACGGCGGCCATGCCCCGCGCGCCGGCCTGCAGGCGGTCCGCGTCCGCGGTGAGCTCGGCGCCCCGCCAGAACCCGAAGGTCACGTAGCCGGAGTACGCCTTCAGGTAGCAGACCGGGTTCTTGCCGGGGGCGCCGCCCAGGCTCCACACCGGGTGCCCGTGCCACAGCGCGCCGGTACCCGGCAGCGCCGCCTCGACGATCGGCAGCAGCAGGTCGGTCAGCTCGCGCTGGGCGGCGGGGAGGGCGGCGAGGTACTCGTCCAGGGTGGCGAACTTGGGCATGTCGATCAGTCCTTCGTCTGGTGTACCGGTGCCCGGCGGGGGCGCCCGGCCTTTCGGTTCTCGCTGACACGTCGAGCGGGCGATGTGACAGGGAACGCGCTCATTACCTGTCGTCTAGGCTGTTCGACGCGTCAGCACGAGCAACCGAAGAGACGGGAGACACCCCATGCGCTACCTGATGATGTCCAAGCCCTCCGAGACCGTGCCCGACGAGAAGCTGTACGCCGAGATGGGGCAGTTCATCGAGGAGCTGACCGCCGCCGGCGTCCTGCTGGCCACCGGAGGACTGGAGCCGGGCGGCATCCGGCTGACGTCCGTCGGCGAGGAGATCACCGTGACGGACGGGCCGTTCGCCGAGTCCAAGGAGGCGGTGGCGGGCTTCGCACTGATCGAGGTCCGCTCCAAGGAGGAGGCGGTCGAGCTGGCCCGCCGGTTCCGCCGGATCGTCGGCGACGGCGAGAGCGTGATCCAGCAGGTCTACGGCCCCTGAGGCGCCGGCAGCGTGCCTGCGACGGAGACGAACCGGACGGTCGACGCGGTCTGGAAGCTGGAGTCGGCCCGGATCATCGCCGGGCTGGCCCGGCTGGTGCACGACGTCGGCCTCGCCGAGGAGCTGGCCCAGGACGCGCTGGTCGCCGCCCTGGAGCAGTGGCCGCAGTCGGGCGTCCCGGACAACCCCGGGGCCTGGCTGACGGCCGTCGCCAAACGCCGGGCCGTCGACCACCTGCGGCGCGCCCAGCGGCTGGACCAGCGGCACCGGCAGCTCGCCCGCGAGCTGGAGCAGCCGCCACCGGACGGGGACGACCCCGAACGGGACGACGTGCTGCGGCTGATGTTCGTCTCCTGCCATCCGGTCCTGCCCACCGAGGCGCGGGTCGCGCTGACCCTGCGCCTGCTCGGCGGCCTGACGGCGGCGGAGATCGCCCGGGCCTTCCTCGACAGTGAAGCGAACATCGCGCGCCGCATCGCGGCCGCGAAGCGCACGCTCGCCGAGGAGCGGGTGCCGTTCGAGCTCCCGGACGGCGCCGAGCTCGCCGAGCGCCTGTCGTCGGTGCTCGGCGTCGTCTACCTGATCTTCAACGAGGGGTACTCGGCGAGCTCCGGCGACGACCTGATCCGGCCGGGCCTCTGCCTGGAGGCCCTGCGGCTCGGCCGGCTGCTCGCCGAGCTGTCGTCCGGCCAGGCGGAGGTGCACGGGCTGGTCGCGCTGATGGAGCTGCAGGCCTCCCGGTCGGCCGCCCGGACCGGGCCGGCCGGCGAGCCCGTCCAGCTGCACGAGCAGAACCGCGGGCGGTGGGACCAGCTGCTGATCCGGCGCGGCTTCACCGCGATGCTGCGCGCGCGGGAGCTCGGCGGCCCGCCCGGCCCGTACGTGCTGCAGGCGGCGATCGCCGTCTGCCATGCCCAGGCCCGGACGGCCGGGGACACCAACTGGCCGCAGATCGCCGCCCTCTACGAGTCGCTGGAGCGACTGCTGCCGACACCGGTCGTCCGGCTCAACCGGGCGGTGGCGGTCGGGATGGCCGACGGCCCGCAGGCGGGGCTCGACCTGGTCGACGCGCTGACCGGCGACCCCGCCCTGCGGGACTACCACCTCCTGCCGGGCGTCCGGGGCGACCTGCTGCTCCGGCTGGGGCGCGGGGCGCAGGCGCGGCTGGAGTTCGAGCGGGCCGCGGCCCTCGCCGGGAACGCCGCCGAGCAGGCCTTCCTGCGGCGCCGCGCGGACGGGATCCCGGCCACCGCCCCGCCCGGAGCCACGCTCGGCCGGGCCGTCCGGGATTTCCTGGAGCGCGACGACCTGGACGCCGCCACCGTCCGCTCCTACGGGCAGACCCTGCGGCGGCTGTGCCTCGCGCTGGGCGAGGGGATGCCGCTGGACGACCTGACCGCCGAGCAGGTGGCGCAGGTCCTCACGACGGCCTGGGGCGGGGCGGCGGCCAGGACGTGGAACCGCCACCGCGCCGCCGTCCGGTCGTTCGCCGCCCGGGCCGGCGCCGGGCACCTCGCGGACGGGCTCGACCGGCGCGCCGAGACCCGCGCCCGGACGGCGGCGATCACCCCGCAACGGCTCGACGCGCTCCTGGGCGATCCGGGCCTGCCGTTGCGCGAACGCACCCTCTGGCACCTCCTGCACGAGTCCTCGGCCGGGGTGGGGACGGTGCTGTCCCTGAACGTCGAGGACCTGGACCTCGACGACCGCCGGGCCCCCGCCGGTGACGGCTGGGTGCTCTGGCGCTCCCGGACGGCCCGGCTGCTCCCCGCACTCCTCGCCGGACGCACCCGCGGCCCGCTGTTCCTCGCCGACCGGCGCCCCGGTCCCGCCCGCCGCCGCGCCGAGGCCGACCTCTGCCCGGACACCGGCCGCGGCCGGCTCTCCTACGAGCGGGCCGAGTACCTGTTCAAACAGGCCACCAAGCCGCTGGACCCGACGGGCCACGGCTACACCCTGCGCCAGCTGCGGACGGACACCCGGCCGCCCCGGAGCCGTACACTCGGGCCGCCCGAGACGTGAGGGGACGGGGACATGCTGCGTGATCCGCTGGTGTGGCGGGCCGGTGACGGGCCGATGGCCGAATGGCTCGCCGGGGTCGGGGAGCGGCTGCTCGGCCCGCAGCCCGGCGGCTGCACCGTCCGGGGCGACCTCCGCTGGCCCGACCGGCCGTACGGGGTGCCCGTCGGCACCGGTCTGACGGCGGGCGAGGTCGCGGAGCTGCTGACCGCCGAGGGCGTCGACGGGCTGTACGTCCGGACGGGCGGCGGCCCGCGCCTGGCCGAGCCGCGGGTGGAGATCGCGCCACTGGCCGAGGGCGACCGGGGCCCGGACGGGCCCGGCGTCCGCATCCTCCAGGTCGAGCCGGCCGGTGCCCCGGCCGGCACCGTACCCGTCTTCGCCCGGATCCGGACGCCGGACGAACTCGGCGCCTGGATCGGCCTGCTGACGCCCGTCCTGGCGCAGGCCCCGCCGCCCGCGCGCTGGCCCGCCGCCACTCTGGCCACCCCGCTCGGCGCCACCCTCCACCACCGGCGGGACGGGATCCTGCTGGACCTCCAGCCGCTCGCGGAGGCCGAGCAGCGCGGTGTGAACGCCACCTCCCGGGTGCAGCTCCAGTGCGTCGCCGCGGACTTCCCGCAGCGGGCGGTGCTGCTGGCCGCCGCCGCCGTGCTGGAGGAGCGGCCGCTGCCCGGCGTCCGCGACCTCGCCGGGTGGCTGGGCGAGCTGGCCGCCGCCTGGGGCGGGCAGCCCGTACCGGTGCCCGGGCGTTGGGCCGGCGCCGCCGCGCTGCCGCCCGGCACCCGCGCGAGCGTGCTGAGGATCGACGGTGACGAGGCCGAACTGATGCTCCGCCGGCCGGGCCGCTCCGAGCTGTGGGCGCGGGGGCCGGTCACCCGGGTCGCCGGCTGGGCGGGCCCGCTGCTGGACCCGGCCCTGCACGAGGAGGCGCCGACCGCCTCCCGGCGGCGGCTCGCCCGCTGGCTGGAGCACACCGGCCGGGCCGCCCTCGGCGCCGACGCCCGGTGGAGCGTCGACCGGCTCGCGGAGCCGCTCACCGCCGCCGGCCTGGCCGACTGGCTGGCGGCCCACTGCCCCGGCCGCGCCGTCGCCGTGGACCGGGTGACCGAGGGCGCCGTCACCCTCACCGGCACCCGCACCTCGGACGGCCGGGCGATCGTCACCGGCCGCCGCAGCGGTCACCCGTGAGTCCCCGGAGGGCCGCAGTCTGTGCAAGGGTGGCCCGATGCGAACCATCGGCCTGCTCGGCGGCATGAGCTGGGAATCCACCGCGGAGTACTACCGCCTGCTCAACGAGCTGACCCGGGAGCGGCTCGGCGGCCTGCACTCGGCGAAGTGCGTGCTCTGGTCGGTCGACTTCGCGGAGATCGAGGAGCTGCAGACCCAGGGGCGCTGGACCGAGGCGGGCGAGCGGCTGGCCGAGGCGGCCGGGGCGCTGGAGGCCGCCGGCGCGGAGCTGCTGCTGATCTGCACCAACACGATGCACAAGGTCGCCGACCAGGTCCAGGCGGCCGTCGGCATCCCGCTGCTGCACCTCGCCGACACCACCGCCGCCGCCGTCCGGGCGGACGGCGTGCGGCGGGTGGGCCTGCTGGGCACCGCCTTCACCATGGAGCAGGACTTCTACCGGGGCCGGCTCGCCTCGCACGGGCTGGACGTCCTCGTCCCGGACGCGGAGGGCCGTGCCGCCGTCCACCGGATCATCTACGAGGAGCTCTGCCAGGGCGTCATCCGGGACGAATCCCGGGCGCTCTACCGGGCCGTCATCGAGGGCCTCGTGGCCGAGGGCGCCGAGGGCGTCGTCCTCGGCTGCACCGAGATCGAGCTGCTGATCGGGCCCGAGCACAGCCCCGTCCCCGTCTACGCCACCACCCGTCTCCACGCGGAGGCCGCGGTCGCCGCCGCCCTGGGGCCCCTCTGACCGACCGTGCACGAGGGTCGACGGACGCCGGGCCGTGCGCCACACTCTGACCGTACCGCGCCCAGGGGGAGCACGGTCCGCCCGCCGGACAACCTCCCGCCCCGCACTGCGAATCGGAGAGTCCAGCGTGAGCACGAGCCGCCCACCGGAGACCGAGTTCTCGTCCGGCCGCTCCGCGACGGCGCCCGCCACCTGGGGGCAGCAGGCCGTCTGGGACGCCGTGCGCGGGCTCGGGCCGGCCGACGCGCCGAGGTACAACGTCTCGCTGGCCGCCCCGGTGGACCCGGGAGTGCCGGTGGCCTTGCTGCTGGACGCCCTGCGGCAACTGCTCCACCTGCACGACTCCCTGCACACCCGGCTGCTGGCGGACGACGCCGGACGCCTGCACCAGATCGTCGATCCCGCCGGCCGCCTGACCGTCGACAGCCGGCGGTGCGCGACCGCCGAGGAGGTCGCGCAGGCCGGCGCCCGGCAGCTCGCCGAACTGGCCGGCCTGCCCTTCGACTGCGCCCGCGACTGGCCGCTGCGGGTCGGGATCGTCGAGTCCGGTGGTCTGGTGCGCCACATCGCCCTCGTGCTCTCCCACACGGCGGTCGACGCCTGGGGGCTGCGGCGCCTGACGGCGGACCTGACCGCGATCGTGCAGGGTCACCAGCCGCGCACCGGCGGGGAGCACCCGGCGCTCCAGCCGGTCGAGGAGGCCGCCTTCCAGGCCTCGGAGCGCGGACGGCGCCGCGACGCCAACGCCCGCCGGCACTGGGAGAGAAAGCTGCGCCTCGGGCCGCGCCGCCTGTTCCCGGCGCCCGCCGGGGAGCCGGCCCAGCTGTTCCCGAACGCCGTCCTCAACTCGCCGGCGCTGGCCACGGCGGTGGAGTACGTCGCCGCCGCCCAGCGGGTGAGCTCCTCCTCCGTCCTGCTCGCCGCCGTGTCCGCGATGACGGCGCGGATCACCGGGGCGCCGGACGCGGTCCTCCAGGTGGTCGTCAACAACCGCTTCCTGCCCGGACTGGCGGACGCCGTGAGCACGGTGGCCTCCGAAGGACTGTTCCATCTCGCCGACCCGGCGGGGGAGTTCGACGAGGTCGTGCGCCGCGCCCACGCGACCTCGATCGCCACCTACCGCAGCGCCTACTACGACAAGCGCCTCCTCGACCAGGACATCGAGCGGATCGCAGGGGACGGCGGCCCGGTCGCCGACCGCACCTGCTTCTTCAACGACACCCGCGACCTGATGCCGCAGCAGGCGGACGCCCCCGCCCCGGCCGGCGGATCGCTGGAGCGGGCCAGGGCACGGACGACCCTCGGCTGGCCGGTCGAGTTCGAGCCGCGCGCCGGCGTGTCCTACGCCCTGGACGCCCTCCGGGCGCCGGGCTCCCTGGAGCTGTCGATGACCGCTGACAGCGCGCTCCTGCCACGGCCCGACATGGAGCGGTTCCTCTACGGCGTCGAGGCCCTGGTCGTCGAGCGGGCGCTCGCCCTGGGCTGCGCCTGAACACTGCTCGCCTCGCGGGCGCCGGTGTCCCGCGCGACCGGGCCGGCCGGCCGTGACCCCGCACCGGCGCCGGCCCGGTCAGTGCTGCGGTTCGGCCTGCCGGGCGGCCACCTGGGCCCCGGCCCCGGTGGGCCGGGTGGTCAGGACGGGGGCGGCGACGGCGGCGGTGATGCAGAGGGCGACCGGGAGCAGGAGGGCGAGGTTGAGCGGCATGAAGTGGGTCATCGGGCCGATCACGGCCGGTCCGGCGAGCATGCCGAGGTAGCCGAGCCCGGCGACCCGGGAGACGTTGACCGCGGTGGCGTCGGGGTCGGTGTGGCCGGCGGCGCTGAACAGTTGGGGGATGCAGCCGGACAGGCCGGCGCCGAAGAGGGCCCAGCCGGCCAGGGCCAGGGGTACGGCGGGGGCGAGCGCGGCCAGGGTCAGGCCGGCGGCGGCCACGGCCGAGCCACGGCGCAGGACGGCGACGGGGCCGATGCGGGCGGCGATCCGGTCGGTGAGCAGGCGCCCGGCCGTCATGGCGGTGGCGAAGGCGCCGTAGGCCAGGGCGGCGGTGGCGGGGGTGGCGCCGAGCACGTCCCGGAGGTGGAGCACGCTCCAGTCGTTGGCCACGCCCTCGGAGAGCATCAGGGCGAGGGCCAGTGCGGCCAGGATCCAGATCCGGCGGGGTGTCCGGCGCCCGGTGGCGGCGGTCGCCGGGGCGGGGCCCTCGCCGGCCGGGGTGCGCTCGGGCGGCAGCAGGGCGGGCGCGGCCAGTGCGGTGACGGCCACGCCGAGCAGGGCGGTGGCTCCGAGGGTGGTGGCCGCGCTCCAGCCGAGGTTCAGGGTGACGGCGCCGACCAGTGCGGCGATCACGCCGCCGACCGAGAACAGCGCGTGGAAGGCGGACATGACGGGCCGTCCGTAGCCGCGTTCGACCTGGACGGCGTGGGTGTTCATGCTGACGTCCAGGCAGCCGTTGCCGAAGCCGAGCACCAGCAGTGCCGCGCCCAGCGTCCAGCCGTCGGTGGCCAGGCCCGGCAGCACGAGGGCCGCGCTGCACAGTGCCGCGCTCGCGGGCACGACCCGGCGGGCGCCGTAGCGGTCGGTGAGCGGCCCCACCAGCTGCATCCCGGCGAACGCGCCGGCGCCGAGCAGCAGCAGGAGCCAGCCGAGCCCGGCATGGCTCAGGCCGGTGCGCTGTTCGACGGCGGGGAGGTGGACGATCCACATGCCCATGAGGAAGCCGTTGAGGACGAAGTACGCGAAGGTGGCCAGCCGTCCGGCACGAAGGGATCTCTGCATGCCTTCGAACATAACGAACATTATTGCTGTTCGTAAAGTTGCTCTGCGAACAGTTCTGTTGTTGAATACACGGATGGTGAGCACAGACCGGCTGAGGCAGATCACTGACGCGGTACGCGAGAGCGGGAGCAGGAGTGTCGCCGAGCTGGCCGCGCTCACCGGCGCCTCCGAGATGACCGTCCGCCGCGACCTGGAGACGCTCGCCGACCAGGGGGTGCTGGAGCGCTATCGCGGCGGCGCGCGCAGTCTGCTGCTGCGCGGCGAGGAGCCGCCGTTCGCCCTGCGGGCCCAGGACGACGTGGAGGCCAAGCGGCGGATCGCCGCGGCGGTCGCCGGGATGATCGCGGACGGCGAGTCGGTCGTCCTCGACAGCGGCACCACCTGCCTGGAGGTGGCGCACGCGCTGCGGGAGCGGCGGCTGACCGTCATGCCGCTGTCCCTGCACGCGGCCAACGCACTGGTGGGCGCGCCGCAGCTGACGCTGCTGCTGCCGGGCGGTGCTCCGAGGCCCGGCGAGCTGGCCCTGACCGGCCCGCTGACCGAGGCCTCACTGGCGGCCCTGCGGTTCGACACGGCCGTCCTCGGCTGCTGCGGTCTGACCGCCGCGGACGGCCTGACCGCCTACGACCTCGCCGATGCGGCGGTCAAGCGCGCCGCCATCGCCTCGGCCCGCCGGGTCATCGCGGTCGCCGAGGCGGCGAAGCTGTCCCGGACGGCCCTCGCCGTCGTCGCGCCCGCCGCCGCACTGCACGCGGTGGTCACCGACCTGGCCGCCCCCGAGGCGGAGAGCGCGGCGCTCACGGCGGCGGGCGTCGTCGTCCGCACGGTCTGAGCGCCGGGTCCGGCACGGCGCTCGGCGTGGTCAGGCCCGGGTGAAGCGGGTCCGGAGCGTGACGACGGTGAGTCCGCGCATCATGCCGCCCGGGTTCTTCCAGGCCATGCCGAAGTCGTTGCGGTCGACGTGCACCTCGCCGGTGAGCGTCACGTCGTCGGCGCCGGTGCTGGTGACCCGGGCGGTGAAGGCCAGCGGGCGGGTCCTGCCGAGCACCGTGAGCCGCCCGGTGACCTCGGCGTTCCCGGCGCCGTCGGCGACCACGCCGTCCGCCTCGAAGGTGAACTCCGGGTGCTTGTCGACGTCGAAGAAGTCCTTCGAGAGCAGGTGGGTGTCGAGCTTCTTCTTGGTGGTGTCCACCGACCCGGCGTCGACGACCAGGGTGCCGCGCCCGCTCCCGTCGGCGTCGAGCGTGCCCTCGCCGCTGATCCGGGCGAAGGTGCCCGTCATGGTGATCAGGCCCCACATCGACTTGTGCCGGAAGCCGACGGCGGAGGCGTCCGCGTCCAGGGTCCACCGGCCCGTGCCGAGGCCGGCGGCGGAGGTGGGGATGCCTGCGGGCTCGGCGGTGTCGTTCGCCATGGCGGTCACGCCTTTCGTGAAGGTGGGGGTCGGGGGCCCGGCCGCCTGGGCGGCAAGGCGGTGCGTTTTCGTGCGCTGCTAGTGATATCACACCTACTTACTTTTCCGCAGTAGCGAGGGAGCTGCGGGTAAGCTGGGCGCATGACGACGGAACGGGGAGTCCTGCGGCCCGAGGAGCACGGCGCCATGTGCACGGAGGCGGGCAGCGCGGTCGAACGCGTCTTCGGCCTGCTGGGCAAGCGCTGGACGGGCATGATCCTGGCCGCCCTGATGGGCGGCCCGGTGCACTTCGCCGACCTGCGACGGGCCGTCCCCGGCATCAGCGAGCGCGTCCTCTCCGACCGCCTCACCGAACTGGCGGCGGCCGACATGGTCATCCGCGAGGTCGACCCCGGGCCGCCGCTGCGCGTCAGCTACGGTCTCACCGACACGGGCGCGGCGCTGCGTCCCGCCCTGGTCGAGCTCGGCCGGTGGGCCGAGGACTGCCTGCCCGGCGCAGCCGGCGGCGCCTGCGGCTGAGGGCCGCCGCGGCGCAGGCCGTGCGGCTCAGGGGTTGCGGTGGTGATGTGACGCGGCCGGCCCGAGGTGGAGCAGGAAGGCCATCGCGGCCTCCCCGGCCTCGGGGTCGCGCGGGCGGGCCTCGTAGCAGGCCCAGCTGCAGAAGCCGGTCGGGTTGAGCCGGGCGGTACGGCCGCACTCCGCGCAGATCATCAGTGGGCCGTCCGGCCGCTCCGGTGTCCTGTCCATCGCCATCGCCCGCTCTTCGGTTGCCCGACTCCAGCCTACGGCGGGCCGGGCGGCGCGGACGGCGCGATCAGGGCCGGTCAGGGGCCGTCAGTCGCCGAGCCCGGTCTCGGAGCGCAGCGCCAGTTCCTGGAGGACGTCGTGGCTGGACACGTCGGTACGCCCGGCGTCGTGGACCTCGGCCAGCTCCCAGAACGCGATCGAGAACGCCGTGGCGAGCTGGAGGATCCGCCCGCCGAGCGCCTCGCTGAGGATCGTGCTGATCTCGTCCGCGGACGCCTCGGCGGGGATCGCCACCCGGGGCATGACGTCGTTGAGGAGGTGCAGGATCACGCCGGGCCCGGTGTCCGCCTCGTCGTCCGGCAACCCGTCGGGTTCGTGGACCCACTCACCAGCCTGGGTGAGGATGCCGATCACCCGCTGGAGTACCTCGCTCTGATCCATACCACCGAGCATACGAGCGCCGCCCCCGGGCCCCGCGGACCTCGGCCCCGGCGGCGGGCCCCGCCGGCCGCGCCCCTTCGCGCGCTCCGCCGCTCAGGCCAGGCCCGCCCCCCGGGTGAGCAGCATGGCGGCGGCGGTGGCCGCCATCACCAGGGTGGCGAGGAACGGGACCCGGCTCCCCTCGTGGCCCGCCACCGGGAGCACGGTGAGCACGGCCATCGGGCCGGTGACGGCGAGGGCGGCCCACCCGGCGCGCCCCGGCGGGCCGGCGGGCCCGAGGGCGAGCAGCACGGCCGCGCCGAGCAGCAGCGCGGCGGCGAGTGCCCGCGACCATCCGCGGCCCAGCCGCTGCGGCAGGCCGCGGACGCTGGCCGCCAGGTCGCACTCGATGTCCGGCAGGACGTTGGTCAGGTGCGCGCCGACGCCCAGCAGCGCGGCGGCGCCCACCGCCCACCCCGGCGGCCACGGCCGGCCGGGCAGCCCGAGGGTCACGAAGGCGGGCAGCAGTGCGAAGCCCAGCGCGTACGGGAGCCAGGACAGCGGCGTACGTTTCAGGCCGAGGTTGTAGGCCCAGGCCGCGCCGACGCCGAGCAGGTGGGCCGCCCCGGCCCGTGCCCCGGCCGCGAGGGACAGCGGGACGCAGAGGGCGAGGGCGGCGCCCGCGGCCAGCGTGACCGTCCGGGGTGCCAGCGATCCGACGGCGAGCGGCTTGTCCCGCCTGCCGGCGGCCACGTCCCGGTCCAGATCGGCCCGGTCGTTGCACCAGCCGACCGACAGCTGCCCGGTGAGGACGGCGCCCGCGACCAGCAGGCAGCCCGCGGCCGACCGTCCGGCTGCCGCCGCCAGCGCGGTCACCAGGGCGGTGACCACCACGGTCGGCTCCGGATGACACGCGCGGACGAGGGCGGCCGCCCGGCCCGGGGATCCACCGCCCCGCGGCAACCGAACTGACGCCCCGGCACTTCGCGTTCCGTTCTCCTGCACGCGGTGATCCTAGCCACTGACTGCCCGTCATGCGGCGATATGAGGTATTCGACCGAATTCTCCCTACGATGGGGCGATGACGCGAATCGCGGCCGTGCACGGAGTCCTGCCGCCCCACCGCTACGAGCAGCACGAGATCCGCGACGCACTCGCGGGCGTCTCACTGGCGGGCGGCGCGGACCGGCGGCTCCTCGACCGGGTGCACGCCTCGGCCATGGTCGGCGCCCGGCACCTCGCCCTGCCGCTGGAGCGGTACGCCGGGCTGAACGGCTTCGGCGCCGCCAACGACCTGTTCATCGAGGCGGCCCTCGACCTGGGGGAGCGCGCCCTGCGCGGCGCACTCGACGAGGCGGGCCTCCACCCCCGGGACGTCGACCTCGTCCTCTCCACCTCCGTCACCGGGATCGCGGCCCCGTCCATCGAGGCCCGCCTGGCCCAACGGGTGGGCCTGCGCCCCGACGTGAAGCGGCTGCCCGTCTTCGGACTCGGCTGCGCGGCGGGCGTGAGCGGCCTCGCCAGGCTGCACGACTACCTGCGCGGCTGGCCCGGCCACGTCGCCGTCCTGCTCTCCACCGAACTCTGCTCCCTCACCGTGCAGCGCGGCGACAGCTCACCGGCGAACCTGGTGGCCGGCGCCCTCTTCGGCGACGGCGCCGCGGCCCTGGTCGCCGTCGGACCGGACGCCCCGTCGGCCGGGGCCGCGGCCGGCCCCACCGTGCTGGCGGCCCGCAGCCACCTCTACCCCGGCACCGAGGACCTGCTCGGCTGGCACATCCGTGACCAGGGCTTCCGCATCATGCTCGGCAACGACCTGCCCGAGGTGGTCCGCGCGCACCTGGGCGACGAAGTCCGCGGCTTCCTCGCCGACCACGACCTCAAGCCCGGCGACGTCACCGCCTGGGTCGTCCACCCGGGCGGCCCGAAGGTGCTCGAAGCCGTCCGTGAATCACTCGGCCTCCCGGCGCGCGCCCTCGAACTGACCTGGCGTTCGCTCGCCGAGGTCGGCAACCTGTCCTCCGCCTCCGTCCTGCACATCCTGCGCGACACGCTGGCCCTGCGCCCGCCGCTGGCCGGCACGCCCGGGCTGCTGCTCGCGATGGGCCCGGGCTTCAGCTCCGAACTCGTCCTCGTCAACTGGTAGGTGCCCGCCGTGTCCCCCTACACCCTGCTCGTGCTGCTGGTCGCCCTCGAACGGCTCGCGGAACTCGCCGTCGCCCGCCGCAACGCCCGCTGGAGCCGGCGGCACGGCGCCACCGAGTACGGCGGCGGCCACTACCCGGCGATGGTCCTGCTGCACACCGGGCTGCTGGCCGGCTGCCTCGCCGAGACGGCGCTGGCCGACCGCCCGTTCCTGCCCGCGCTCGGCATCCCGATGCTCGCCCTGGCACTGGCCGCCCAGGCCCTGCGCTGGTGGTGCATCGCCACGCTCGGCCCGCGCTGGAACACCCGGGTGATCGTCGTCACCGGCCTGCCGCTCGTCGACCGCGGGCCGTACCGCCTGCTGCGCCACCCCAACTACCTGGCCGTGGTCGTCGAGGGCCTCGCCCTGCCGCTGGTCCACACCGCCTGGCTGACCGCCCTGGGCTTCACCCTGCTGAACCTGCCCCTGCTGGCCGTCCGGCTGCGCTGCGAGAACGCCGCCCTCGCCACCGCGCCGGGAGCCGCCACGGCGCCCGCCGCCGCCCCCGCCGCCCGGTGATCGACCTGCTGGTCGCCGGCGGCGGACCGGCCGGACTGGCCACCGCCCTGCACGCCCACCGGGCCGGGCTCCGGGTCGTGGTCGCCGAGCCCCGCCCCGCACCCATCGACAAGGCCTGCGGCGAAGGACTGATGCCGCCCGCCCTGCGCGCCCTCACCGAACTCGGCGTCACCGTCGACGGCCACCCGCTGCGCGGCATCCGCTACCTGGACCGGACCAGGCTGGCCGAGGCCCCCTTCGCCGGCGGCCCCGGCATGGGCGCCCGCCGCACCACCCTGCACCGGGCGATGGCCCGGCGGGCCGCCGAGCTCGGGATCCCGGTCCTGCCCGTCCGGGTGGCAGAGGTGCGCCAGTACGCCGACCACGTCCAGGCGGCCGGACTCCGGGCCCGCTACCTCGCCGCCGCCGACGGCCTGCACTCGCCCGTCCGCCGCGGCCTCGGCCTGGACCTCCCGGACACCCGCCCCGCCCGGTACGGGCTGCGCCGGCACTACGCCGTCGCCCCGTGGACCGACCACGTGGAGGTGCACTGGTCGCCCGGCAGCGAGGCCTACGTCACCCCGCTCGGCCCCGGCCTGGTCGGCGTCGCCCTGCTGACCTCGCGCCGCGAGCCCTTCGAGCGCCAGCTGGAGGACTTCCCCGCGCTCGCCGCCCGGCTGCCGGCCGCCTCGGCCACCACCGCCGTCCGCGGCGCCGGCCCGCTGCGCCGGCGGGTCCGCACCCGGGTGGCGGGGCGGGTGCTGCTGGTCGGGGACGCCGCCGGCTACGTCGACGCCCTCACCGGCGAGGGCATCTCGCTCGCCCTGACCGGCGCCGCGCAGCTCGTCCACTGCCTGCGAACCGGCCGCCCGGACCAGTACGACCGGGCCTGGCGCCGGACCACCCGCCGCTACCGGCTGCTCACCGGCTCGCTCCTGTGGCTGCGCGGGCAACCGGCCCTGGCCGGTCGGATCGTGCCCGTCGCGGCCCGCTTCCCGGCGGTCTTCGCCACCGCCGTGCGCTGCCTGGGCTGACCGGTCAGGCCCGGCGCGCGCTGCGGAACGAGCGCCGGTAGTCGCCGGGCGGGACCCCGACGACGCCCTTGAACCGGCGCCGGAGGGTCGTGGCGGTGCCCATGCCGGTGGCGAGCGCGACGGCCTCGATGCTCTCGTCGGTGGTCTCCAGCAACTCCTGCGCCCGGCGTACGCGTTGGGCCAGCAGCCACTGCATCGGCGTCTGCCCGGTCACCGACCTGAACTGGCGCCCGAGATGGCGCGGGCTGGTGTTCGCCCGGCGCGCCAGGTCGGTCACCGTCAGCGGCAGGTCCAGCCGTTCGCCGGCCCAGGCGAGCAGGTGCGCGAGCGCGTGGTCGCCCGTGGCCTGCACCGGCGTGGCCACGAACTGGGCCTGACCGCCGGGCCGGTGCGGCGGCATGACGAGGCGGCGGGCGACGGAGTTGGCGACGGCGGCGCCGTGATCCAGGTGGACCAGGTGGAGGCAGAGGTCCACCGCGGCGGCCTTGCCGGCGGAGGTGAGCACGCTGCCGTTGTCCGTGTAGAGCACGTCCGGGTCGACCACGGCCAGCGGATGGCGGGTGCTCAGCTCAGCGGTGTGCGCCCAGTGCGTGGTGGCCCGCCGGCCGTCCAGCAGGCCCGCGGCGCCGAGCACGAACGCCCCGGTGCAGAGGGAGGCGACCCGGGCCCCCGACTCGTGGGCCGCCCGGACGGCTTCGACCAGCTCCGCAGGCAGCGGCTCGTCGATGTCGGCGCACGCGGGCACGATCACGGTGTCCGCGCCGACCAGCCGGTCCAGCCCGTGGTCGGGCTCGACCGCGAACGGGCCGACCCGCACCGGCCCGGGCCCGCAGAGCAGCACGTCGTACCAGCCCTCGGTGGCCTCGCGCGGGGGATTGCCGAAGATCTCGTAGGCCACCGCGAGCTCGAAGTGCAGCAGGTGACCGGCCGTCAGCAGGGCGACAGTGGGCATGTCCGAAATTGTATGGGCCATGTCGTTCCGGACACTCACGGCCGGGGCGGCCTCCGGCGAGACTTGATCCATCAGCACCACGTGAACGGGGAACCATGAGTACGACAGCAGCAGTTGTGGTCTACGGGGCGACAGGGCACACCGGTCGTTTCGTCGTCGCCGAACTACGCAGGCGCGGCTTCGCCGTGGTCGCCTCCGGGCGGGACGCGGCCCGGCTGGAGGCGCTGGCCGCCGACTGGGGGGACGTGGCGGTCCGGCCGGCCACCGCCGACGACGCGGACGCGCTCGACCGGGCCCTCGCGGGTGCGGCGGCCGTCGTCAACTGCGCCGGACCGTTCGCGGTGACGGCGGGCCCGGTCGTCGAGGCGGCCCTGCGCGCGGGGATCCCCTACCTCGACGTCGCCGCGGAGATCGAGGCGAACGTCTCGACGTTCGCCGACCACGCGGAGGCGGCCCGGAAGGCGGACACGCCCGTGGTGCCGGCGATGGCGTTCTTCGGCGGCCTGGGTGACCTGCTGGTGACTGCGGCCCTGGGGGAGTGGACCGCCGCCGACGAGGTGCACGTCGCGTACGGGCTGAACAGCTGGCGCCCGACGGCCGGGACCAGGGTGGCGGGGCAGGTGTCCCACCAGCGGCGGGGCGGCCGCCGGGTGCGGTTCGCGGACGGCGCGCTGCAGTACCACGACGACGGCCCGGCGCAGCAGGACTGGCACTTCCCCGAGCCGCTCGGCCGGCGGCGGGTGATCGCCGAGTTCACCATGGCCGACGTGGTCACCGTGCCCAGCCACCTGGCCGTGCCCGTGGTCCGCACCTACATGACCACCGAGGCCGCGGGGGACCTGGCGGGGGAGGACACGCCGGCGCCGGTGCCGGTCGACGATCTGGGCCGGTCGGACCAGACGTTCGTCGTCGACGTCCTGGTCCGGGCGGGCGGCGTCGAGCGCCGTGCCACGGCCCGTGGCCAGGACATCTACGCGGTCACCGCGCCCCTGGTGGTGGAGGCCGTCCGGCGGGTCCTGGACGGGCGCACGCGGACGACGGGTGTGGCCTCGGCCGGCGCGATGTTCGACGCGGCGGACTTCCTCCGGGCACTGGCCCCGTACCTGTCCGTCGAACTGCCGCACTGACCGCCGCGGCGGGGCGCCGAGGCCGCGGCGGTGCCCGTTGGCGTGGACGGCCCGCGGCGGCCGGCCGGGCGGCGGCCTGTCCGGCAGCCGGGACCGAATTGACCATGAATCCGGGGCCCCGGTTGAATGGCCGCGCCCCGGCACGACCGCCGGAGCGCGGAGCCGGCGCCGGAACGGCCGGGCCCCGCCCCACCAGGCACAGAGGGAACACCGATGGTCCAGCGGTTCGAGAGCGGCGCACGGATGTCCGGAGCGGTCGTGCACAACGGCACGGTCTACCTGGCCGGGGTCGTCGCCGACGACCTCACCCAGGACGCCGCCGGGCAGGCGGCGCAGGTCCTGGCCGGCATCGACCGGCTCCTGGAGCTGGCCGGCAGCGACAAGACCAAGATCCTCCGCGCCGAGATCTACCTCGCGGACATCAAGGACTTCCCCGGCCTGAACTCGGTCTGGGACGTCTGGGTGCCCGCCGGCGCCACCCCCGCCCGCGCCACCGTGCAGGCCGCGCTCTACACCCCCGAGGCCCTGGTCGAGATCGTCGTGACCGCGGCGGTCTGACCTGCTTGCTCCGGTACCGGGCCCGTCCCGGTACCGGAGCCGACGGGGTCAGGCGGTGAGCGTCGCCAGGAGCGCCAGCACCTCGGGCCAGCCGTCCGCCTTCGCGGCCGCGTTGCCCGCGCGGGTACCGCCCAGGTCCAGGACCGAACCGCCGGCCCTGCTGACGGTCCGGGTGCCGGCCGGGAGGTAGGGGAAGGTGCCGACGCCGTGTCCGGCGTCCGGGTAGACCATGGCCCGGTGCGGATGGCTGTTCTTCGCGGCGCCGAGTTCCTGGTCGATCTGCCGCGCCCACGACGGGGACTTCCACAGCCGGTCGTCGGCACCCGCCAGGGCGAGGACCGGCCCGTCGACCTGGTCGAGCGGGATCGTCTCCTGCGCGACGGGGCGGCCGTCCCGGGTCCACGCGGCGGCTCCGTCGGGAACGCTGCCGTTGGCCTGCGCGGAGGGCGAGTAGACGATCACCCCGTGGATCAGGGCCGGGTAGTCCTCGCCGAGCAGCAGAGCCGCCTCGCTGCCGCGCGAGTACCCCAGGGTCACCACGTGGGCCGGGTCGACGCCCGGCTGGGCCGCCAGCAGGCGTGCCGCCGTGACGAAGTACTCCAGCGGGATGTCGTGCAGGGTCGCGGGCAGCCCCGGGAGGGCGAAGTAGCCGAGCGCGAGGGCGGGGTAGCCGTGCGAGGCCAGCAGCGCCGCCGCGTGCTTCTCGGCGTTGCCCCCCTCGGACCCGCCGAACAACAGGACCGCCGGGTGCTCCGGGCCTCCCGCCGGAGGCAGGAACAGTTCGCCGCTGACCTGGTCGGCGGCGACGGTCAGCTCCCTGCTGCTGACCCCGTCGCCGACGAACCGGCGCGACAGCGTCCGTGCGGCGACCTGGCGCCCGTGCGCCGTGACGCCGATCCGCACGTCGTAGGAGGGCTGGGCCTCCGGGAAGGCCGGCGCGAACGAGGACCGGTCGGGATCGCCCGTGGGCGGTTCCATCGACCAGAACAGGCCCATCCCGTCGGCCGTCCGGTACGTCCCCGAGAGCGGTACCGCCGAGTCGAGGGCGACGGTGCCGTGACCGTCCGCGCGGAACACGGCGTTCCCCTTCCACTGCTCCCCGGCGTAGTCGGTCGCGGCGGAGGTGACGGTGACCTCCTCGTCGGCCGCCAGACCCGTCACGCGCAGGTGCACCGGCTGGTCGGCCGGTGAGGTCGCGGCGTCGACCTCGATCGCGGCGCCGCCGCCGTCCCCCGGGGCGGAGGCCCCGGAGCACCCCGACAGTCCCACCCCCAGCACCGCGACCACCGCCACGACGCCGGCCCAGCTCTGCCTTGCGGTCATTCGTTCCCCCGAACTCGTGAGGTGATCAACCTCCTCGCACAGCCGTCCGACTGTCAAGCTCCCGGGGTTCGTGGGCGACTCCTGTTCAACTGCCCGCCCTGCGGGCCGGGGTGAGGGCACTCGCGGTGTTCGCGGCCGCGATGGCGGCGATGGCGCACCAGCTGCTCCAGCCGAGCGCCTGGCCGAGCACGACCAGGCCGACGACGGCCGCCAGGACGGGGTTGACGCTCATGAAGATGCCGAAGAACCGGGCGGGGACGCGGCGCAGGGCGAACAGGTCGGCGAGGAACGGCACGGCCGAGCAGAGCACCCCGGCGGCCGCCGCCCGGGCCAGCGCCGACACGGTCGGCGGGTGCTGGAGGAGGACGACGACGCCCACCGGGACGAACAGCAGCCCGGACAGCCCGGCTGCCGCCGCCGGCCCCTCGGCCCCGGGCAGCCGGCGCCCGATCAGCCGGTTGAGCAGGATGTAGGAGGCCCAGCAGGCGGCGGCCAGCAGCCCGAGGGCGATGCCCGGGTAGTCCGTGGTCGGCTGCGGGCGGGTCAGGACGAGGACGCCCGCCGCAGCGGTGGCCGCGCAGGCGAGGTCGCTCCGGCGGCGCGAGGACGCCAGGGCCACCGCCAGCGGCCCGAGGAACTCCAGGGTCACCGCGAGGCCCAGCCCCAGCCGGTCGACGGCGCTGTAGAGGGACAGGTTCATCGTCGCGAACACGAGCGCGAGCAGCAGCACCGGCCACCACTGCGCCCGGCTGAACGAGCGCAGCCGGGGCCGGCCGACGGCCAGCAGGACGACCGCGGCCACCCACTGACGCACGGCCACCACGCCGACCGGCCCGATCACCGGGAAGGCCAGCGCGCCGACGGCCGCGCCGACCTGGTTGGAAAGCCCGCTGCCCAGCATCATCGCCGTGCCCGTCCAGCGCGGGTGTTCCGCTCCGGTGCCGGCGGGCCCCCGCGTGATGTGCTCCGTGTCGACCGTGGTCTGCATGCAGTGATGGTGGGCCACCCCGGGCCTTTCGCCCAATGCATGCGACGCGCCGGTTATACGCTCCGGTCATGAGTCTCGAACTGCGGCACCTGCGCTGCCTGCTCGCGATCGCGGAGGCCGGGAGCTTCACCGACGCCGCCCTCGACCTGGGCGTCTCGCAGGCCGCCGTGTCCCGCACCCTCGCCGCCCTGGAGGACGAACTCGGTACCCGGCTGCTGCGCCGCACCACCCGGGAGGTGACCGTCACCGCGGCCGGTGCCCGGGTGCTCTCCCACGCCCGCCGGGTCCTGGCGGAGGTGGACGGCCTGGTGCACGAGGCCACCGTGGGCCGGACCAGGCTGCGGATCGGCTACGCCTGGTCGGCGATGGGCCGTCACACGCTCGCCTTCCAGCGCCGGTGGCCGGTCCTGCGGGCGGACACCGAACTCCAGCTCGTCCGCACCAACTCCGCCACCGGCGGGCTGGCCGAGGGGGCCTGCGACCTCGCCGTCGTCCGGACGGCGCCCGACGAGCGGCGGTTCGACAGTGTGATCGTCGGGCTGGAGCGGCGCTTCTGCGCGATGGCCGCCGACGACCCCTGGGCCCGTCGCCGCTTCGTGCGGCTCGCGGAGACCGGCTCCCGCACCCTCGTCCTGGACCGGCGGACCGGCACGACCACCATCGACCTGTGGCCCCCGCAGGCCCGGCCGGCGGTCGAGTACACCAACGACATCGACGACTGGCTGGCCCTGATCGCGACCGGCCGGTGCGTGGGCGTCACCGCCGAGGCCACCGTCTCCCAGTACCCGAGGCCCGGCATCGTCTTCCGGCCGGTGCGGGACGCCGCACCGATCGCGGTCCGGCTGGCCTGGTGGCGGGACGACCCCCATCCGGCCGGCCCCGCGGCGGTCGAACTCCTCACCGAGCTCTACCGGCAGGCCTGAACGGGCGCGGCGCCGCCGGGGGAGTGGCCGGGCAGTGGCCGGGCGTCTGCGTATCGTGGGAGGTATGAGTGAGAACCCCGCCTGGCAGGTGGCCGAGGACCTCGGCGCGACCGTCCAGCGGTCCTGCACACACCTGGACCAGGCGCAGGACACCGCTGCGAGGACGGTGCGCGGCTGCGAGGACTGCCTGCGCACCGGGAGCCGCTGGGTGCACCTGCGGGAGTGCCTGACCTGCGGGCACGTGGGCTGCTGCGACAGTTCGCCGAAGAAGCACGCCCATGCGCACGCCGGGCCCGGTCACGACCTCGCCCGGTCGCTCGAACCGGGCGAGGACTGGGCCTGGTGCTACGCCGACGAGGTCTTCCTGCGCCCGGCCGGCTGACGGCGGACGAGCGTGAGGCGGGCGCCTGGGCGGCTGTGCAGGGCAGCCGGGCGTGTACGGTCCTGCCGCTGTCGGAGTCCAGTACCCGGGGTGGGAGTGGTGGCCGTCGGTCCAGCCGGGCGGACGGCCTGCCGGGCCGTGCTCCCGGTGTACCGCGGTTGGCGTTCATGTCCTGACTTCGGAGACAGCCGGGCCGACAGGTGGGTGAAATGCCCGGAATTCTCCAAAGGCGATGAGAATCTGTCCGGGTGCGCCCCCGCACCGCCGGCCCCACAGGAGTGACGACGTGCAGATCGACCTGGCCGGCCGGACGGCCGTCGTGACCGGCTCCTCCCAGGGCATCGGCCTGGCCATCGCCACCGGCCTGGCACACGCCGGGGCGCGGGTGGTCCTGACCGGGCGCGGCGCGGGGCGGCTCCAGGAGGCGCAGGAGCACCTGCGCCGTGCCGTCCCTTCGGCGGAGGTGTCCGCGGTGGCGGCCGACCTCGCCCGCGCGGAGGGGGCGGAGCAGCTCTGCGCGGCCGTCCCGCACGCCGACATCCTGGTCAACAACCTCGGGATCTTCGGGCCGACACCGGCCCTGGAGATCGACGACGCGCTCTGGCGCGAGTACTTCGACGTGAACGTGCTGAGCGCGGTGCGGCTGATCCGTGCCTATCTGCCCGGCATGACACGGCAGGGGTGGGGCCGGATCCAGAACATCGCGAGCGACTCCGCGATCGTGATCCCCGCCGAGATGATCCACTACGGCATGTCGAAGACCGCCCTGCTGGCGGTCTCACGGGGGTTCGCCAAGGAGGCGGCCGGCAGCGGAGTGACCGTCAACTCGGTCATCGCCGGGCCGACCCGCACGGGCGGCGTGGAGGACTTCGTGTACTCACTGGTGGACCGGTCGCTGCCCTGGGAGGAGGCGCAGCGCGAGTTCATGCGCGTGCACCGCCCGCAGTCGCTGCTCGGCCGGCTGATCGAGCCCGAGGAGATCGCGAACCTCGTCGTCTACCTCAGCTCGCCCCAGGCGTCGGCCACCACCGGTGCGGCGGTCCGGGTCGACGGCGGCTACGTCGACTCCATCGTCCCGTGAGCCGCCCCGGGCGCCCGTCCGGGCACTGCGGCCGCCCGGACGGGCCCGGCGACCCGGTGGCTACTGGTCGGAGTAGCTCAGGTCGCCGACCGTCCAACTGCTGATGTCCGCGATGGCGATGCGGTACATGCCCCCGGTGTGGGGCAGTCCGTAGCTGCCCTGCAAAATCCTGGCGACGTGCAGGTGGAGGTGGGTCGGCCGCTCGTGGTCCGCCGCGGGCGGGCCGGTGTCGGGCTGCTCCCTGGCCGGCTCGCCGGACGCGAACAGGTTCGCGAACGCCTTGAGGTGTTCGGACGCTTCGAGGACCTCGGCCACGCGCTGTCGCCAGAGCGATTCCGGGGCGAGCCTGCCGGTGATGACGGCGCCTGGGACGACCACGGTGAGGGGCATCTGATTGCTGTGCTCGGACTCGACCTTCGCGGCGATGTCGACGAGCAGCCCATCGGGTTTCGACATGCGGCCAGCGTAGTACCGGACCCGGGCTTTCCGGGCCCGCGGGTCCGGATCGTCATACGGCGGCCCGCCGATGGCCTCGGGGCCGACGCCCGCCCGACCCCGGGCGGGCCGCCATGGCGCGGAAAGCGCAGGTCGTCACCGTCCGGAGCCCGGCCGCGCTCATACGCTCGCCCCATGACCGAGAACGAGATCAAGCTGAAGGCCATCGCGGCGCTCACGGCCCTGCGCAGCGGGGTGGGGCCGGACTACGTCTCCGGCCTGCTCGGCGAGGTGATCCCCGACTACTTCTTCGTCCCCGCGTCGGCGGACGCGGAAGAGGTCGGCCTCGCCGTGCTGAACCAGCTCTCCCAGCCGCTGAGCGCGCTGATGACCGGGTTCGTGCTGGCCTTCGAGGCGGTCGCGGACGCCTACGACGAGACCGGGGCGCCGGCCTCGACCGACGAGATCCTGCAGACCCTGGCGCTCGACATCGCCCGCGACACCGAGTGACCGGCCGGCGGGCGTTCCCCGCCGGCCGCTCAGGCGGCGGCCGTACCGGTCCGGACCGTCCGGCGGCCCCGGTGCGCGGGGGCGATGATGTCCAGCCGCTCGCGCTCACCGGTGCCTCCCCAGACGCCGTACCTCTCCCGGGCCTCCAGCGCGAACAGCAGGCACTCCCGCCGGACGGGACAGGTCGCGCACACGGCCTTGGCCTCCTGCTCGCGTTCGGCGCGGGCGGCGGTGCGTTCGCCGGGCGGGTGGAAGAACAGCCGGGTGTCGTGGTCGCGGCAGGCCGCGTGCAGCTGCCACTCCCAGTGGTGCTCCAGGGCACCGGGCAGTCGTGTGGCGAGAACCATCGGGTGTCTCCTCGAAGCGCCGCCCGGCCGTGTCCTCGGCGCACGGCCGGGCGGGCGCAGGTTGTCGAAGGCCGGGGAGCATCCGGTGCTCCCGGGCGGGCCGAGCCGTGAGGCCGCGGCCGCGCCGCACCGCCTACCCGGGCATCCGTACGGCACTCACCACGGTTTCCGCCGCCTTGACGGTCCGGCAGGGCCGGTGGGGGGAAAGGGTGCTGTCGCGGTGCGGATAAAGGAATTATCCGTATAATTCGGACGACTCTCGGATCAGGGCGCATCCTCCGACCGGTCGGGGGTAAGCGGGGTGGACCAGCGGGCCCGACCCCGGGCTGGCGAAACCGAAGGAGAAGGCTCTCCATGACGGCCTCGCAGCTCACCGCGATCCCGAGCTCCCTGCTCACGGATCCGACGGACTCCGTCGCAGGCGTCGGAACCGACCCGCGCACCGGCCCCGCCCACCAGGAGCCCCGGCCGATACTGGACCCGGGGGCCGTCGGCCCGGCCGACGCGCGTCACCTCTCCAGGGACCTCTTCGTCCGGCTGCGCACCCTTGAGGAGGGCACCCGCGAGTACTCCTACGTACGCGGCACGCTGATCGAGCTGAACATGACGCTCGCCCGGTTCGCGGCAGGGCGCTTCCGCAACCGCAGCGAACCGATGGAGGACATCGTCCAGGTGGCCACGGTCGGCCTGATCAAGGCGATCGACCGCTTCGACCCGGACCGCGGGGTGGAGTTCTCCACCTTCGCCCTGCCGACCATCGTCGGCGAGATCAAGCGCTTCTTCCGGGACACCAGCTGGAAGGTGCACGTCCCCCGGCGGCTGCAGGAGCTGCGCCTCGCCCTGGCCAAGGCCTCGGACGCCCTGGAGCAGCGGCTGGACCGCTCGCCCACGGTGGCCGAGCTGGCCGCGCACCTCTCCCTCAGCGAGGAAGAGATCGTGGAGGGCCTGAGCGCCAGCAACGCGTACGAGACCCGCTCCATCGACGCGCCGGCCGACGCCGAGGACGCCGAGAGCACCCTCACCCGCCGGCTCGCCGTCGAGGACGCGGGCTTCGACGCCACCCTCAACCACGAGAGCCTCAAGCCCCTGATCGCGGCGCTGCCCTCGCGCGACCGGGAGATCCTCGCGATGCGCTTCGGCGAGGAGCTCACGCAGTCCGAGATCGGGCAGCGCCTCGGCCTCTCCCAGATGCACGTCTCGCGGCTGCTCACCAGGATCCTCACCCATCTGCGGGCCGGGCTCCTCGTCGAGGAGTGAGCGGGGCGGGCACCCCCGGGCGCCCGGCGGCGACCCACCACCCGTGTTCCGGCCGAGCCCCGGAGGTTCCGATGGCCATCCTGCTCCTGATCCTCTCGCCCGTACTCCTGGCCGTGATCCTGGCGGTCGGCAGCCGACAGGCCCGCGCGCCCCGCGCCCGGGTGTCCGCACCCGCCCGTGAGGTCACCGCGGCCCGCCTGCGGCTGATCGCCCGGCACGGCCCGGTGTCCCGGCCGTAGGGCGGAATCGCCGTGGTGCGGAAACTTCGGTCGGCCGTGGTTTGGCCGCCGGAATCCGGGTGAGACGTCCCCTGGGACGGCCCGACTCCCCCCGGCGGGCCCACCCCACAGCGCAGCCCCGGACCACCCCCCCCCGGTCCGGGGCTGCTGCGCGTCCGGCGGCGGGTCAGATCAGCTGGATCCCGATGAGGCAGGTGTCGTCGTCGGTGTCGGAGTTGCTGTGCGTCAGCAGGTGGTCGAGCCGCCGCTCCAGGCCCTGCGCGCCGCCCGTCCGGTCGGAGCCGTGCGCGATGGCGAGCAGCCGGTCCAGCGACTCCTGGACGGAGCGGTCCCGGCGTTCGATCAGCCCGTCCGTGTACATCAGCAGGGTGTCGTCGGCCTGCAGCTGGACCTCGGCCTCCTCGTAGTCGGCCTCCGGGACGGCGCCCAGCAGCAGGCCGCTGATCGGCGGGAGCGTGCCGGCCCGGCCGTCCCGCAGCAGGACCGGCGGCAGGTGCCCGGCCCTCGCCCAGCGCAGGGTCTGGGTGGCGGGGTCGAAGAGGCCGCAGACGGCGGTGGCGGTGACGTTGTCCGTCAGGTGGTGGGCGACGACGTTCAGCCAGGCGAGCAGCTGGCCGGGGCCGGCGCCGGTGGCGGCGAGCCCGCGCAGGGCGTTGCGCAGCGCGACCATCCCGGTCGCCGCCTCGATGCCGTGGCCGGCCACGTCGCCGACGCAGAGCAGGATCTGCCCGGACGGCAGCACCACCGCGTCGTACCAGTCGCCGCCGACCAGGTCGTCCTTCTCGGCGGGCCGGTAGCGCACCCCGATCCGCAGCCCCGAGGCGTCCATCGGGCCCCGGGACGGCGGCATGATGGCCTGCTGGAGCTGCCGGGCGAGGCGGTTGCGCTCGGCCACGTGCTGCTCGCTCTCGGCGAGCCGGTCGCGGGTGGCGGCGAGCGCGACCTCCGTCCAGTGCTGCGAGGAGACGTCCTGGTAGGCGCCGCGCACCGCGGTGAGCCGGCCGTCCGCGTCCAGCACCGGCTCGGCGACCACCCGGATGTGCCGCGCGATGCCGTCGGCGCGTTGCAGCCGGAAGGCCGTGGACGCGGGCGACAGGCGGTGCAGCAGGGTCCGCAGGAAGCGGCCGATCACCTCGGCGTCGTCCGGGTGGGCGTGACCGGGGAGCTGGTCGATCGGGATCGGCGCGGCCGACGGGCTCAGGCCGTAGAGGTCGAACAGCGGGCTGTTCCAGGTGATGCCGCCCGTGACGACGTTCTCCTCGAAGCCGCCGATCCGCCCGAGCCGCTGGGCGTGCTGGAGCAGCTCGGCGACGCGAGTGGCCTCGTCCTTGATCCGCCACACGACCAGCACCGCCCCGCCCTGGCGGGTGATGTTGACGTTGGCGACGGCGTTCAGCGCGACCTGGCCGACGACGGCGGAGAGGGTGAGCTGCTCGGCCCGGAACGGCTCGCCGGTCGCGTGGACGTGCTCCACCTTCTCGAACAGGCCGCCCGCCTCGGCCGCCAGCGGGTACGCCTCCAGCAGCAGCGAGCCGGCGACGGCGCTGCGCGGGCGGCCCGCGAAGTCGACGAAGCGGCTGCTGATGTGGTGGATCCGGAAGTCGGTGGTGCGGCCGTCGTCGAGGTGCGGCAGCAGGACCAGGGCCGGGTCGTGCAGGCCGTCGGCGAGGTCCACCAGCTCGCTCAGCCGCTGCGGGGCCTCCCGGGGGGTGGCCCCGGGCCGGTACGGGGAGGGGCCCGACTGGCTGTCCAGGGTGTGGGCGCACAGCTCGGCGAGCGCCTCCGCCTGGCGCCGGATCTGCGGTGACTGCGGCGGGAGCGGATCCGGCCAGCAGATCTCCAGCACGCCGGTGATCCGGCCGCCGCTCCCCGCGGGGACGGCGGCGCGGCCGCCGCCGTAGCGGTGCCGGCCGATGGAGGGCGGGCCGGCCTCGGCGAGGGACTCGATCCAGACGGCGCTGCGTCCGGCGAGCGCCTGGCGGGCCGGGGTGGCCACACCCGGCGGCACGTAGTGCCACTGCGCGGCCTCCTGGGCGGGGAACCCCGCGTGGCCCGCCAGCGAGAGCGAGCCGTCGGGGTGGGCGGCCCAGATCGCGACCGCGCCGGCGCCGAGCGGGGCCAGCGCGTGTTCGAGGAGTGAGTCGGCCACCGCCTGGCTGTCGCCGGCGGCGAGCGCCCCGCTCTCCGCGCTGCGCAGGCGGACCGCCGTCGAGCCGGCCGGGCCCTCCTCCCGGGGGCGGGCCAGGAGGTCGCGGGCGGCGTCGGTCAGGTGGTCGCGCGCCGCCTGGTTGACGATGTCGGCGGCCAGCTCCAGGGCCGACTGCCCGGCCTGGCGGGCGAGGTCGTCGAGCTGCCGGCCGGCCTGCGCCGGGCCGCACCGCAGCCGCTCGACCAGGATGCCCTTGGCCAGTTCGATCAGGGCCCGCCCGTCGGCGGTGGCATGGGCCTCCTGGACCTGCCGGTGGAGCCGCTCGACGGTGGACGCCAGCCGCCCCACGGCGAGTTCGCCGCCGGGCGCCCGCCGGGCGCCCGGCAGGGTGGCCTCCTCGGGCTGCGGGGGGACCTGCACGGGTTGTTCCTCCGGTCGGTGCGGCGGCGGACGGCTGCTGGCGGGGCGGGCGGCGGGGCTGGTGGCGGGGACGCGCTACCGCCCGAGCCAGCGCCGGATGCAGGCGATGAGGTGGCCGGCGTCCACCGGCTTGGTGACGTAGTCGCTCGCACCGGAGGCGAGGCTCTTCTCGCGGTCCCCGGGCATCGCCTTCGCGGTGACCGCGATGATCGGCAGTGCGGCGTGCTCCGGCATGGCGCGGATGGCGGCCGTCGCCGCGTACCCGTCCATCTCCGGCATCATCACGTCCATCAGGACGATGCCGACGGCGGGGTTGGCGACCAGCGCCTCGATGCCGGCCCGGCCGTTCTCGGCGTGCAGCACCCGCATGCCGTGGAGTTCCAGGATGCCGGTGATCGCGTAGAGGTTGCGGGCGTCGTCGTCGACGACCAGGACGGTGTGGCCGGCCAGGCTGCCGTCCGTCCGGCCCCCGGCCGGCGCGGGGGAGTCGTCCGGCCGGACCAGCGGCATCACGTCGCCGGGCTGGTCGGCACTCAGGTGCAGGGCGATCCGCTCGCGGAGCTCGTCCAGGCTGGAGAGCAGTTCGAGCGGCTGGGAGGCCGTCCGTGACTGGAGGGTCAGCTCCTGGTCGGCCTGCAGGCGGCGGTTGTTGTGCGCGAGGATCGGCACTCCCCGTAGAGCCGGATCGCCGCTGACCTCGTCCAGGAACCGCAGGGCGGCGCCGTCGGGCAGGTCGAGGTCGAGCACCGCGCAGTGGCACGCCGCGGTGGCCAGCGCCGCCGCGGCCTCCTGGACCCCGAGCGCCGTGACGACCTCGACCGAGTGCGGCGAACTGCCGAGGTCCCCCGCGTCGGTCAGGTCGGCGACGGCGCTCTCGGCGACCAGCGACAGCAGGCCGTTGGGGCGGGCCTCGACCACCAGGAGCCTGCGCCGCTGCTGGGGGAGCTGCGGCGCGGCCGGGTGCGCGCCCGAGCCGCGGGGCAGCGCCGCCAGGGCGCCGTCGGCCGCGGTGAGCGGGAAGGCCGAGGGGCCGGCGGCCGGCGGCGCGGCGAAGTCGCTGCGCGCCGCGGGAAGGTAGAGCGTGAAGGCGCTGCCCTGCCCGACGCTGCTCCGTGCGGTGATCGCGCCACCCAGCAGGTAGGCGATCTCGCGGCTGATGGACAGGCCGAGCCCGGTGCCGCCGTACTTGCGGCTGGTGGTGCCGTCGGCCTGCTGGAAGGCGCCGAAGACGCTCTGCAGGTGCTCCTCGGCGATGCCGATCCCGGTGTCCTCGACGCGGAAGGCGAGCACCGGGCCGTTGTGCCGGGCCAGCTCCGGCAGCTCGGCGTCGGAGGCGTTCTCGATGCTCAGCCGGACGCCGCCGGTCTCGGTGAACTTGACGGCGTTGGAGAGCAGGTTGCGCAGCACCTGCCGCAGCCGGTAGTCGTCGGTGAACATGTCGGCGGGCACGCCGGCGGCGGTGGTGATCTCGAAGCTCAGGCTCTTCTGCGTGATGAGCGGCCGGAACGTCGCCTCGACGTAGTCGAGCAGCTGGCGCAGCGGCACCCGCTCCGGGTTGATGTCCATCTTCCCGGCCTCGACCTTGGAGAGGTCGAGGATGTCGTTGATGAGCTGGAGCAGGTCGGAACCCGCCGAGTGGATGATCCCGGCGTACTCGACCTGCTTGGTGGTGAGGTTGCGGCTCGGGTTCTGGGCGAGCAGCTGCGCGAGGATGAGCAGGCTGTTGAGCGGGGTGCGCAGCTCGTGGCTCATGTTCGCCAGGAACTCGGACTTGTAGGTGGACGCCAGGGTCAGCTGGTGGGCGCGGTCCTCCAGCTCCTGGCGGGCCTGCTCGATCTCCAGGTTCTTGGTCTCGATGTCGCGGTTCTGCGCCGCCAGCAGCGCCGCCTTCTCCTCCAGTTCGGCGTTGGAGGACTGCAGGTCCTCCTGACGGGACTGCAGCTCCCGCGAGCGGACCTGGAGTTCGGCCGTCAGCCGCTGGGACTCGCCGAGCAGTTCATCCGTACGGGCGTTCGCGACGATGGTGTTGACGTTGACGCCGACGGTCTCCATCAGCTGGTCCAGGAAGTCCTGGTGGGCCTGGGTGAACCGGTGCACCGACGCCAGCTCGATGACCCCGAGGACCTGGCCCTCGACCACGATGGGCAGCACCAGCAGGGAGTTGGGCTCCGCCGAGCCCAGGCCGGAGGAGATGGTCACGTACCCGGCGGGCACGTCGTCCATCGAGATGGTCCGCCGGCTGCGGGCCGCCTGGCCGACCAGCGACTGGCCGAACCGGAACGAGACCGGCTGCCCGCTGCCGTCGGGCCGGTCGTACATCCCGTAGGAGCTGATCAGCCGCAGCTCCGGGCCGTGCGTCGTCTCCTCGGCGAGGTAGAAGGCGCCGTACTGGGCGGCGACGAGCGGGGTGAGCTCGTCCATGATGAGCTCGGCGACGACCGAGAGGTCGCGGCGGCCCTGCATGAGTGCGGAGATCCGGGCCAGGTTGGACTTGAGCCAGTCCTGCTCCTGGTTGGCCCGGATGGTCTCGCGCAGCGACTCCACCATGAAGTTGATGTTGTCCTTGAGGTCGCCCACCTCACCGGGGGCCTCGACGGTGATGGAGCGGGTGAGGTCGCCCTCGGCGACCGCGCTGGTCACCTCGGCGATGGCGCGCACCTGGCGGGTGAGGTTCCCGGCCAGGCCGTTGACGTTCTCGGTCAGGCGCTTCCAGGTGCCGGAGACGCCCTCGACCTCCGCCTGGCCGCCGAGCCGTCCCTCGGTGCCGACCTCGCGCGCCACCCGGGTGACCTCGGCGGCGAAGGAGGAGAGCTGGTCGACCATCGTGTTGATGGTGGTCTTGAGCTCCAGGATCTCGCCGCGGGCATCCACGTCGATCTTGCGGGTCAGGTCGCCGCGCGCGACGGCGGTGGTGACCTGCGCGATGTTGCGGACCTGCCCGGTCAGGTTGTTCGCCATCGAGTTGACGTTGTCGGTGAGGTCCTTCCAGGTGCCGGCCACGTTCGGCACCCGGGCCTGGCCGCCGAGCGTGCCCTCGGTGCCGACCTCGCGGGCGACCCGGGTCACCTCGTCGGCGAACGCGGAGAGGGTGTCGACCATGGTGTTGATCACTCCGGCGAGGGCCGCGACCTCGCCCTCGGCCTCCACGGTGATCTTCTGCGAGAGGTCGCCGCGCGCGACGGCCGTGGCGACCTGCGCGATCGAGCGGACCTGGCCGGTGAGGTTGGAGGCCATCACGTTGACGTTGTCGGTGAGGTCCTTCCAGGTGCCGGAGACCCCGCGTACGGTCGCCTGGCCGCCGAGGTTGCCCTCGGTACCGACCTCGCGGGCCACCCGGGTCACCTCGTCGGCGAACGCCGAGAGCTGGTCGACCATCGTGTTGATGGTCTCCTTGAGCTCCAGGATCTCGCCGCGGGCGTCCACCCGGATCTTCTGGGACAGGTCGCCCCTCGCCACGGCGGTGGTCACCTGGGCGATCGAGCGGACCTGCGCCGTCAGGTTGTCCGCCATCACGTTCACCGACTCGGTGAGGTCGCGCCAGGTGCCGGAGACGTCCTGGACGTTCGCCTGGCCGCCGAGGCGCCCCTCGGTGCCGACCTCGCGGGCCACCCGGGTCACCTCTCCGGCGAACGCCGAGAGCTGGTCGACCATCGTGTTGATGGTGTTCTTGAGCTCCAGGATCTCGCCGCGGGCGTCCACCCGGATCTTCTGCGAGAGGTCACCGCCGGCCACCGCCGTGGCGACCTGGGCGATCGAGCGGACCTGCGCCGTCAGGTTCCCGGCCATCGAGTTCACCGAGTCGGTCAGGTCGCGCCAGGTGCCGGAGACGTCCCGGACGTTCGCCTGGCCGCCGAGGCGCCCCTCGGTGCCGACCTCGCGGGCCACCCGGGTGACCTCTCCGGCGAACGCCGAGAGCTGGTCGACCATCGTGTTGACGGTGTTCTTGAGCTCCAGGATCTCGCCGCGGGCGTCCACGGTGATCTTCTGGGTGAGGTCGCCCTTGGCGACCGCCGTGGCGACCTGGGCGATGTCGCGGACCTGCGTGGTGAGGTTCCCGGCCATCGCGTTGACCGAGTCGGTGAGGTCCTCCCAGGTGCCGGACACCCCCGGGACGTCGGCCTGGCCGCCGAGGCGCCCCTCGGTGCCGACCTCGCGGGCCACCCGGGTCACCTCCGAGGTGAACAGGGACAGCTGGTCGACCATGCCGTTGAAGACGCTGGCGATCTCGCCCAGCAGCCCGTCGTCGTCGGGCAGCCGGGTGCCGAAGTCGCCGTCGCGCACCGCCGTCAGACCGGCCAGCAGCTGGCGCAGCTCGGGTTCCCCGACACCGCCGGCGCCGACCGGGCGGCCACCGGCCGCTGTGGACGCCCGCTTGTCGACGGTGCTCTCAGACATGTCGTCCGGTACTTCCCCTCGTCCGCTGCCAGGCCGGAGGATCGATCAGGAGACGCACAGGGGTGCGGAGTGCGCTCCTGGACCTCTGGTGCCACCACCGACGGGCCGGTCGGCACGATTGATGGGGCAGGTGGAGGCTACCCCACGGAGGGCGGCCGCCGGTCCGCAGGACTGCGGGATCTGTGACACTGGGCGGGCCGCTCCCCGGCGTCGCAGCACGGTGGGAGGGGACGACGGCCTCCGGAATGCTCTCCCCGGACGTGTGACGGCAGCATTGCCGGGTAAACGCCGGTCGACCGCAGTGGCGTCGGGCCCGGCACCGACCCGCCCCCGCCGCAGGGCGGCGACGACCGGCGCGACGGGCCACCGGCGCAGGAGAGCGACACAGAGAGGGAGCAGGCGCAGTGATCGAAACCGGCACCGACCCCCGCCCGGTCGCCGCGCCGTCCACGGGGCCCGCGGCCGACGGAGCCGGCGGACCGGCCGGGCAGACCGATCCGTTCGTCCACCCGGCGCTGTTCTACCGAGGCGCCACCGAGTACGCGGCGGGTGTCGGCGGCTTCGTCCGGGCGGCGCTGGCCGCCTCCGAACCCGTCCTGGTCGCGGTGCCGCAGGCCCGGCTGGGGCTGCTCCGGGAGGTGCTCGGGACGGCCTTCGACCGGGTCGAGAGCACCGACATGGGCAGCCTGGGCCGCAACCCGGGCCGGATCCTGGCGCGGCTGCGCGAGTTCGCGGCCCAGCACGGCGGACGCACGGTACGGATCGTCGGTGAGCCGATCTGGCCCGGCCGCTCCGCTGCGGAGATCACCGAGGCGACCCGCCACGAGGCCCTCATCAACCTGGCCTTCCGCGGCCACGAGTCGACCGTCCTGTGCCCGTACGACACGGCCGGCCTGCCCGCCGCGGTGCTGGCCGACGCCAGGCGCACCCACCCCGAACTGGTCCGGCGCGGCGCGACCGGCCCGAGCGGCGACTACACCGACCCGCTGAAGGTCACCGCTGACTGCGACACGCCGCTGCCGGAGCCGGCGGGCGCCCGGGAGCTCGGCTACGGCCCGGGCGGCCTGGCGGAGCTCCGCGCCCAGGTGCACGGGTGGGCGGCGACGCTCGCCCTGCCGGCCGCGCGCGCGGCCGACCTGGTGCTGGCGATCGGCGAGGCCGCGGCGAACTCGCTCGCCCACGGCGGCGGGCAGGGCAGGCTGCGGCTGTGGGTCGCCGAGGGCTGCGCGGTGGCCGAGGTCCGGGACGCGGGACGCTGCACCGACCCGCTGGCGGGCCGGTCCCGGCCGAGCCTGACGCAGGCCGAGGGCGGCCGCGGCCTGTGGATGATCCACCAGCTCTGCGACCTCGTCGAGACCCGCACCTCGGAGCCGGACTTCACGATCAGGCTGCACATGCTGCTCGGGGCGGAGGCGGGCCGGCGCTGAGGGTGCCGCCCCGTTGATTGTGAAGGAAATGTGAAGAATAATCGGGCGCGCGCATGCCCTCGTAGATCCCGGGTACCCGGGGCCCTGACCCGAGGGCACCCGCTGGAAGGACCGAGATGACGACGTTGCACGCTGCCGCACCGGCCGGTGAGTCCGGCACGGACTGCCCGGCCGCCGAGACGCCGCCCACCCGCCCGGAGACCCGGGAGGCCGGCGGCATACCGATGGCCGGGGATCCCGGCGAGGTCGCGCCGTCCGACGCCCGCCGGCTCTCCAAGGCACTCTTCACCCGCCTGCGCGCGCTGGAGGAGGGCACCCCCGAGTACTCGTACACGCGCGCCACCCTGGTCGAGCTCAACCAGACCCTGGTGAGGTACGCGGCCGGCCGGTTCCGCAACAGCCGGGAGCCGATGGAGGACATCCTCCAGGTCGCCACGATCGGCCTGATCAGGGCGATCGACCGGTTCGAGCCGGAGCGCGGCCTGGAGTTCAGCTCCTTCGCCCTGCCGACCATCACCGGCGAGATCAAGCGCTTCTTCCGCGACACCACGTGGTCCGTGCACGTGCCGCGCAGGCTGCAGGAACTGCGCCTGTCGATCGCCAAGGCCTCCGACCTCCTGGAGCAGCGCCTCGACCGCGCCCCCACCGTCGCCGACCTCGCCGCCCACCTGGGCCTCGGCGAGGAGGAGGTCATCGAAGGACTGGTCGCCAGCCGCGGCCACACCGCGGGCTCGCTCGACGCCACCGGCGACGGCACCGGGGAGAATGTCCTCGCGGCCCGGCTCGGCTTCCAGGACCCGGGCTTCGAACGCGCCGAGAACCTCGCCGCGCTCAAGCCGCTCGTCGCCGCACTCCCGGACCGCGACCGTGCCGTCCTGTCGATGCGCTACGTCGAGGAACTGACCCAGGCCGAGATCGGCGGCCGCCTCGGCATCTCCCAGATGCAGGTGTCCAGGATCCTGCTGCGGATCCTCACGGGGCTGCGCACCGGTCTTGTCGGCGAGGAGTCCTGAGGCCGGTCGAGCCCCCCGCCCGCGACGGACGCGGGCTGACGTTCTGGGTCAGGGCGGCGGTCGGGGATAAGCTGCCGGACGGCCCCCGGGCCAGGAAGACGACACCGAGCAGGTGGTTCTGCGAGGGTGCGGAGGAGTGTTGTGGAAGGTGTTGGCGATGACCATCGGTGATGCGGACAAGGGCTCGGCCAGGGCGTCGGACGCGCAGGGCAGGCTCAGCGTGGAGATCCGGCAGACGGACGGGGCCGTGGTCTGCGCACTAGCGGGCGAACTCGACCTCGACAGTCTCGGCCCGGCCCGCGCGGCCCTCGACGACGCGATCGCGGGCGGCCCGGCGATGCTCGTCGTCGACCTGGCCGGCCTGCAGTTCTGCGACTCCTCCGGACTCAACCTGCTGCTGCAGACCCGGCTCGCCGCCCAGGCCGCCGACCTGCCGCTGGCCCTGGTGTCGCTCGCGCCCCAGGTGGCCCGGGTCTTCGAGATCACGGGGGCGGAGACCGTCTTCGCGATCCACGACTCGGTGGACGCCGCCGTCGCGACCCGGTGACCCGGCGCACATCCGTACGGCCGTGCCCCCGGGCGGGGGTGTCCGCAGGCCGGTACCGGGCAGACGAACCACCACCACACGCGACCGGCACCGCGGGCAGCACCCGCACCGGTCGGACTCGACGAGTGCACAGCACCATGGCGGGGTGAACCAGATGAGTTTGCACACTCCCAAGGACCCGGGGCCGGCGCGCCCGGGCCTGCCCGCGACCGGGCAGCGCCGGCGGCTGCCGCTGTCCGGGGTGAGGGGGCAGGTGGCGAGAGGCCGGGACTTCACCCGTCAGGCACTGGTGGACTGGGGCTGGCTGGACGAGCAGGACCCGTACGGGCAGAGCGCGGCGGACGACGTGCTGCTGGCCGTCTCCGAACTGCTGGCGAACGCCTGCCTGCACGCGGGCGGCCCGCGGGAACTCGTCCTCCAGGCCTCGACCGGCCTGCTGCGCGTGGAGGTGCTCGACGACGACCCGACGCCTCCCGTGCTCCGGGCGCCGCACGATCCGGGGCGCCCCGGGGGGCACGGGCTGTTCATCGTCCAGAAGCTCTCGGACCGCTGGGGGGCGACCACCGGTGACGCCGGCAAGTCGGTGTGGCTGGAGTTCGCCGGCGAGCGGCTGTCCGCCGACGCCGGGCCGGTGACCGACGAGTTCGGGGACGAGTTCGAGGACGGACCGGGGCCGGACGACCTCGACGGCGCAGGCTTCGCGGGGCCGCAGCCGTCCTGAGGCCCGTGGTCGCCGGCCCGCCGTCCGCGGTGCGGCACGGGGCTCCGACGGGTGACCCGGCCGGCCGGCCGCTCAGCCGACGGCCGGGAGGTCCGCCCAGGTCAGACTGAGCGGCGGGCGGACCTCGCTGCCCCAGTCGCCCGCCAGCGCGTCGACGAGCAGCAGGCCTCGCCCGTGCTCGCTGCGAGAGGTGCCCGAGAGCGGCCACGACCGGACGATCTCGTCGACGGCGAACCCGGGGCCGAAGTCGGCCACCACGAGTCGCACCGACTCCCGGTGGCCGGGGCCGGTCATCACCTGGAGGTTCGCCCAGATCGGCGGCCGCCCGTACCGGACGGCGTTGCCGGCCAGTTCGCTCGCGATCAACGCCAGGTCCGGGCCCAGCTCCGCGAGGTGCCAGCCCCGCAGCTGGGCGACGACCCGCTCCCGGAGGACGAACGCGGCCCTGCCGTCCGGGGGCAGCCGCCACAGGTCGGACTCCGCCCGGCACGGTCCGGACGCCGGAAACGTCAGGGTGGTCATGGCAGCCTCCCACAGGCCATTCGTAGCCGGTGCCCGGCCGGATGGCTCCGGCCCGCCGGACGGCTGCTGCCCGCCGGCGGGCGCGTGGCGAGCACCCTCCTGCACCTCCCTACACGTCGTAGGAGCGGCGCTCCTCGACGATGGTCTCGCCCGGCACCCGGCCACCGGGATAGCGGCGCCGCCGGAAGACCGCGACGTAGGCGCACAGGCCGAGCAGGCCCGCGGCCATCAGGACGACGCCGACCACGTCGACGTTCACCCCGGACATGTGCCAGTCGACGCCGAAGGTCAGAATGGCCCCGACCGCGAAGACGATGATGCAGCCGCCTATCCCCATGAGTTCCACCTTTCAGAGCCCGTACGTCACCCGCCGGACCACCGGCGGGGAGTCCGCCGGACCCGCGCCTACCCGGCCCCCGCTGACGCACACATACCTGCAGTGCCCGCCGCTGATCCCGCTGCCGCAGTGCGTAGTTGGCGGCGAGGGGTGATTCGGGCGGAACTCGCGGAAGCGCCCGGGCACCGGGTTTGGGACCAGCGGCGGCGGTAAGACGGCCCCTCAGCCGGACGCAGGTCCGGCGCGATCGAGAGAGGGGCTGCGATGACCATGGTGACCATCCTCGTTGTCTGCCTGCTCGCGGCGGTGGCAGTGGTTGCCGTCATGGCACCGAGATTGAGGACCCGTCGGCTGCGCGAGCGCTTCGGCCCGGAGTACGACCGCACCCTGCTCGGCCACGGCGGCCGGGTGGGCGAGGCGGAGCGGGAACTGTCGGACCGTCTCCGGCTGGCCCGCGCACTCGACCTGAAGGCGATCGCCCCGGCCGAGCGGGAGCGGATGCTCGAACAGCTCGGGCGGCTCCAGGAGATGTTCGTCGACGACCCCGGCCGGGCCGCCGCCGAGGCCGACCGGCTGCTGACCGAACTGCTCGACCAGGTCGGATACCCCGCCAAGGGCCGGCTGGAGTCGGTGTCCGTGCACCACGGCGGCCTTCTGCCCGGCTACCGGGAGGCCCGGCGGTCGCTGGAACGGGCCCAGGCCGTCCAGGTCGGCACCGAGGAGCTCCGGACGGCTCTGCTGGCGATCCGTGAGCTCACCCTCGCGGTACTGCGGGCCGAGCGGCCGTCCGCCCGTCCCTCGCCCGCCCTGTCGGCGAGCCCCGAGGCCGCCGAAGCCCGCAGCGGCCGCCCCGTGAATCCCACCCCGTCCGCCGGCTGAACCGGCGCCGTCCAGGAGGTTGAGCCCATGCCCGACAAGGACACCGAACGCCCGGACGACGGGCAGGAACGACGCGACGGCCGGCCGACGGCCGGGCCCGAGAAGGCCGGCCCCGAGAAGGCCGTCGGCGAACGGCCCGGCGAACGGCTCGGAGAGCAGCCCGTTGAGCAGCGTGGCGAACGGCCCGGCGAGCAGGCCGGCGAGCGGGCCGGGGCGCCCGTCCGGGTGGCCAAGATCCCGCGGCAGGCCGATGGCCCCCCGGAGGTGCCGGCCGAAGCAGGCACGCAGACCGGACCCCGGCCGCCGGACGGCCCCGGCCGGCTCGGCGAGGAGCACGCCAAGCGCCTCACCGCGCAGTGGCGCGCGGTGCAGACCGGCTTCGTCGACGACCCGCGCGACGCGGTGGCCCAGGCCGACGAACTGGTCGCCAAGGCCGTCGGCCTGCTCGTCGAATCCCTCGACGAACAGCGCCGCAGGCTACGCGGCGAGGACAACGCCGCCGACCCGGACACCGGTATCCCCACCGAGGAACTGCGCCTCGCGATGCGTGAGTACCACACCCTGCTCGACCGGCTGCTCGCCGTCTGAGCGCCGCCCGCACCACCGCGCGACGACGTACGCGACAACCGACCCGCCCGATGGACGAGGAGGACGGATGACCGAGCTTCTGGTGGAGACGAACCGGACGAGGATCGACGGCGAGGACATGACGGCCGTCCTCGGCCTGCTGGGACACCTGGCCGGGAGGATCGAACCCGCCCAGCAGAGATCCGAGGACGAGGACGGCGGCTGGACCCTCTTCGTCCACTGGCTCTCCGACGAACCGCTGCCCCAGGCGCTGCTGGCCGGCCTCCCGTCGGCCGCCCTCAGCGTCCGCCGGCACTTCACGGAACTGGGCAAGGAGCCGCCCGCCGGGCTGAGCGTGCTCGACCGGGACGAGACGGTGCTGGCGAGCGTGGCGCTCTGACCGCACCTCAACCGGGCCGGGGCCGGTCCCGCCGTCGGTCGACGGCGGGAC
>NZ_JBHUWW010000052.1:0-53076 GCF_042669755.1 Kitasatospora sp. NPDC057223
GCACCGGACCCCGTGCGGATCACGGTGGTCCGGTGCAGCGGCGACGACGTCCGGTCGGATCCGCTCAGGCCGCCTCCTCGGTGGCGTGGGAGTCGGTGAGCGAGAGGGCGCCGCCCGCTGTGACCAGGCCGACGACCAGGGCCAACACGGCGTAGGTGATGCGCTCGCCGTGGAAGAACGACGCCACGAGTTCGCCGCTCCAGGTGCCGACCGGCAGCTGGGTGGTGACCAGCGCGGCGATCAGGGTGCCGACCACGGCGGTACCGACGCTGCTTCCGACCTCCTGGGCGGTGTCGTTGAGTGCCGTGCCGATCGAGGTGCGGTTGCCCGGCATCGCCTCGACGAGCGCGATCGCGCAGATCGTCATGACGGTGCGCAGCCCGATGGTCATCACGACCATGCAGACGGCGATGGCGGCGTACCCGTGGTCGACGCCCCAGGCGAGGCCGGCCAGCGAGCCCGCCAGGCAGGCCGCGCCGACCAGGCAGGCGATGCGGTGGCCGAAGGTCTTCGCGAGCCACTCGGACAGGGGGGTTGCGGCGATCATGGTCACGATGATCGGGAGGTTCGCGAGGCCGGCCCGCACCGGGCTCCACCCGTAGGCGTACTGGAAGTGCAGGATCAGCCCGAACATCACGGCGGCCATCGCGATGGACGTCCCGATCTGCGCGACGGCGGCGCCTCGGACGGTGCCGTTGGAGAAGAGGCGAAGGTCCAGCATGGGCGATGCGCTGCGGCGCTCGTGGCGTATGAACGCGAAGCCCGCGGCAACGGCGCCGGCGACGGAGGCGAGGGTGATCGCGGAAAGCCAGCCGTGCTCGACGCCGCTGGTCAGCGAGTAGCAGGCGAGGCCGATGGTGGCGACGCTGAGCACGGCGCCCGGCAGGTCGAGCTTGTCGCGGGTCAGGTCCTCCGGCCGGTCGGCAGGGACGCCGAGACGGACGCCGATGGCCGCGATCAGGGCGATCGGGGCGTTGACGATCAGGAGCCACTGCCACTGCACGTGGGCGAGCGCGGTGCCGCCCAGCAGCGGGCCGAGGACGAAGCCGGACATGCCGACGACGATCATCAAGGTCATCGCGCGCATGCGCAGTGCCTGGTCGTCGAACAGCCGGAAGACCAGCGAGTTGGTGATGGGCGCCATCGCCGCGGCAGCGATGCCGAGGCCGGCCCGCAGGGTGATGAGCCCCCCTGCGGTGCTGACCGCGACGACGCCGAGGCTCAGCAGGCCGAACGCGGCGAGGCCGACCAGCAGGACGCGCCGGCGCCCGAGCCGGTCGGCCATCGATCCCGCCGTCAGCAGCAGGCCGCCGAACGTCAGCGAGTACGCGCCGGTGACCCACTGCAGCGCGGTCGTGCCACTGCCGAGGTCCCGCCCGATCGTGGGCAGCGCGATCGACAGCAGCGTGTTGTCGACCATCTCGACGAAGAAGGCCAGGCAGAGGGCGGCCATGGGGATCCAGGCCGCGCGCAGGGACGGGTAGGTGCGCGATGCGGTGGGCGCGGCGGTGCTCACGGTCATGGCGTTCCTCCTCTCGGTACGTCGCCGACTATCGAACGACGTTCTACTATAGAACGAGGTTCGATAACGGGGCAAGCTCTGTGATTTGATGGGACCCATGACACGCCCGCGACCACGGCCCGCCGACCGTCCCACCCGGGAACGCCGACGCGCTTCGCACTCCCTGGAGGCCGTCCTCACCGCGGCCGTGGCCCTGCTCGACGAGGCGGGCGCACCGGCACTGACCCTCCGCGCCCTGGCGACCCGGCTCGGCACCGGCGTCGGCAGCATCTACTGGTACGTCTCGGGCAAGGACGACCTGATCGACCGGGCCGTCGACCACGTGCTCGCGGGAGTGCTGGCCACCGTCGAGGGGCAGACGGGCGGCATCGACCCGATCGACGACCTGCGCGTGATGGCCGTCGCGCTCTTCGACGCCGTCGTGGACCGGCCGTGGCTGGGCGCGCAGTTCATGCGCAACATCGACATCCAGGGCAACACGCTGCGCCTCTACGAGGAGCTAGGGCAGCAGACGCTCCGGCTCGACCTCACACCACGACAGCGGTTCCACGCCGTGTCGGCGATCGTGAGCGTCGTGGTCGGCAACACCGCCGACATGGGGCAGGAGCCACCCCAGGAGGTGATCGACGGCACCGTGGACCGCGACACCTTCCTCGGCCGCTACGCCGAGACGTGGCGTGCCCTCGACGCCGAGGAGTTCCCGTTCGTGCACGACATCGTCGACGAGTTCGACGGGCATGACGACAGGGAGCAGTTCCTCGCCGCGCTGGAGCTGACCCTGGCAGGACTGCGGCTCCAGGCAGAAGCCTGATTCCGGCGCCGTCCGCTCTCCTCACGGCGGCGGCAGCCGGACCGGACCGAAGTCGGTGTCCCTCGAGCAGTGCGAAGTCACCCACGCCGAGCCCCCGCACACGGGGTGCGGCGGCCTCGGGCGGAGCGCGCGCGAGGCGGAGCAGGGGTGTCCTTCGCGACGTCGATTCCCAGTACGGCAGCAGGGCGGACTCCGGGCCTGGCCGCCACCGACAGTGCGATCGAGGTCGGCATCCGCCGCAGCAGCGGGGTGCGACGGGCATGTGGCGTCGTCAACCCGTCCGCCTGCTCCACGAACGTGACCGCGGGGCAGGTCTGGTTCTCCCATCGGAACCGACGCGCCGTCAACTCGATCGCCACCCGCGCTCCGCCGATCGCGGCACCGGCCGGCCGCCGCACGTACCGTCCGTGTACCCGGGCCGACACCTGACCGCAGCGTGAGCGCACCGCTGCGGCACACCGCTTGCGACAGACCCCGGCCAAGCGGTACCGGTGGCGGAATCATCGGCACACTAGCGGGCGTCCCCAAGGCGGCGGCCGACCAGCGGGACGATGACGGCGGCCGCGACGAGGTGAGCGACGACGAGTGTCACCTTGGTCGCCGTGGAGGTGGCCGCGGCCGTCAGCGGAGCGGCCAGGGACGCCAGCACGAGCACGCTCGTCACAACGGTGTAGACGCGAACCGGGCGGGACGAGCAGCGGTTGATCACCGCGGTGAGGCCGACGCCGAGGACGGTGACCATCGCGAGGGAGATGGCGAACGCTCCGGGGTGGAGCGGAACGACGCTGGAGGGCTCGCCACCGGGGTCGCCCACCGCCAGGTGCACGCCCGCGGCCCGGACGAGCGCGGCGAACGACTCGGTCGCCGCGGCGGCAAGGATCAGGGCGAGCAGGTTGGTGCGCAGCAACGCGAGGAACGGTACGCGCGCGGCGGGGGCGGTTGCGGTTGAGGTTGCGGTGGTCATCTCAGGCTCCATGGGCTCGGGGTTCGGCACCGCTATCGGTGCGTTCTCTCCAAGGCCGAACGGCGGCCGGCGGAATCGACACGCGGCCCGCGATCCCGGATCACGATCAGGCAACGAGGCCCGGGGGCGGTCCCACGGGGTCTCGTGCGTCAAGGGATCCCGTCCCCTGCACGATCGCGGGACGTCCCAGGACGTGCCAGGGCGTCCGCGCCGGGCAGAGAGTCCGACGAGGACGGAAGATTCGTCCGAGCGGCTGTCGATCCGCGGCCGGCTCGTTCGACCTTGAGGCGGAAGGGCCGGCGCACGGCCGGCGCAATAGCTCAGGAGGCAAGTGATGGCGAAGTACATGTTGATCATGCGGGGTTCGGACGAGTCGATGGCGAAGATGATGTCGACGCCGTTCGAGGAGATGCTGGAGACGGTGGGCCGGTTCAACGAGGAGATGATCCGGGCGGGCGTGCTCGTGGCCGCGGAGGGTCTGGACGACCCGTCCCAGAGCGTGGTCGTCGATTTCGGCGGTGAGGCACCGGTCGTCACCGACGGCCCCTACGGCGAGACGAAGGAGCTGTTCGGCGGCTTCTACCTGATCGACGTCGCCTCGAAGGAGGAGGCCGTGGAGTGGGCCAAGCGCGCCCCGGCGATCGCCGGCTCGAAGTGCGAGGTCCGACGCGTCCCCGGGATCGAGGAGTTCCCGCAGGACAACGAGTGGATCGTCAAGGAGCGGGCCTGGCGCGAGCGGACCGGCCGGCGGTGACAGCCGCGGCCGTCGACGGTCCGCCCGGCCCCGACGAGGCACGGACCGAACTGGAACTCTCCACCCGCCTGTGCCGCAACTCCCGCGAACATGCCGTACTGCTGCGCAAAGCCGCCGCCCTGGGGTGACACTGCCGGCCGGCGCAACCCCGCGCGGCATCGAAGACGTCGACGTTCTCCCCTAGCATCACCGTGCACCCCCGGGCAGGGATGCACGGTGATCGGACGCGGCCCGCACCTGGCACGGAGGTGGCGGACCGGTGGACACAACGCCAAGAAGGTGTCCACGCAGCGCCAACCCGACCGCACGGCCCTCTGACATCCTTTCCGCAAGGGCATCCCGGCAGGGCCGCTCCTCCCCCGCACCGGACCGGCCGGCGCGGCTTGACGCCTGTGCCGAGGAATTGAAGCGATGTCACAACGGCTACGGTCCTCGTTCCACGGCGAGACCTTCTCGTCACGCTCGATTCGCCCGATACCTACGATTTCGACACCTGGCCGGTCCGTGTGGGCCGCTCTCGAACGCGTGCGCGCGCGCATCTCTCCCGGAGCCGTGCAGACCCGTCAGGCCCGCATCACCTGCGGATGAACGCGGGAACCCATCGTGGAGCCGTGCACCGAACCGGTTACCGGACCAGTCCGGAGAGCGTGGAGGCGTGCCGTCGGACGCGGGCTCTTGCCGTGCGTCTGCTCGCGGACCTTGCGAAGAAGTACTGCCGCCGTCCCCGTGGTGGACCCGAAGTCCGTGGCGCCCGAGGGTCCCGCGACGGGCGTTCGGGAGTACCTCTCGGCGCAGGCCGAGCTGCTGGTCCACGTCCCGCGAGCGGGCCTGTCGACAGGAGGGCCAGGATCAAGAGGTGACCGGGCGGCAGTGGAGGTCGGTAGCCGCCGGCGACCGCGTCACCCGACTCCTCGGTCGGGCGGTGGTCATCGCGGGCGAAGGGGCCACTGGTGATGCCTACAGGCCGGCCCGGGCCAGGAGGTCTTCCGCCTGCTCGCTCGAGCGCGCTGCCGGAGCAGGCCGCTCGGCGGCGGGCGGGCAGTGGTGACGGCCGAAGCCGAGAAGCCACTGCTCGGCGGGGTCATCGCTCCGAAGCGTGGCTTCCAGGGCTTCCCGCAGGACAGGCGGAGTGTCGGGGCGGGCGGCAACGGTGCTACGGACGAGCACGTCCGCGTCCGCAGCCAGCAGGTCGCGCAAGGTCGTCGGCAGAGCGGGATGCCAGCCAGGGCCTGGCGGACGCCTGCATCCGGGTCTGCGGCCATGTCTGGCGTCGGCTCCGCGAACCGTATCGCGCCGGCGCGGGTGGCACTGTCGGCCAGTAGTGACGGCAGTAGATCCGACGGGGGCACGTAGGCATGGACAGCTGCCCCTCGGACCTCCGGATCCGGGTCGGTGAGCAACGTCCGCCGCACCGGCTCTGGCGCGTCACCCCAGTGCTGGACCAGAGAGCCGCGAACGCCAGGGTCCGGATCAGTGGCCAGCCCGGCGCGGATCACGGGATCCAGCCGGTCGTTCATCGCCAGGAACGAACGCACGGAGGGCTCGGGATCCCGCGACAGCCGCAGAAGGATGCCCGGAGGGTCGTCGGAGGCGTTGGCGGCCAGCGCCGCCCTGACCTCCGTCTGAGGATGCCCCGCCAGATACGCCCTCGTCACGGCCGGCAAGGACGAGTTCGCGGCGAGCGTGCGGGCCGAACCGAGGCCGATGATCTCCTCGATCAACTCCGGCGTCAGATCCCGCCGGAACAGGGCAACGTGACGGCGGGCACCCGAATGCCGGATCAGGCGGCTCAGAAGAACCTGCGAAACATCCTCCTGGGCGGCCAGCTCCAACAACTCCGTGTCCAAACTCATGACCCGAAGGCTAGACGAGAGAGCGGTCCCCGTCAGCCGAGCCGTGCTTCCCGACTTCAGTGACACAGGTCAGCACGGTCACGAAGTCGTCGACGGGTGCCGGGAGCGGGACGGGGGCGGGGGCGGGAAATGGGGCTGGCCAGGCGCGGCACGGAGGTACCGGGCCGGACACGGCCGGAACGAGCTACCAAGTCAGCTGGTCCAGGCACTTGATCAGGTTCAGTGCGGACTAGGCACCGAGGATCGGCACGACGACCGGAGCGACGGTCTTGATGATCTCGAGAAGCTGGTCGAGCCAGTTCATGGCCGTTGCGCCTTCCTTGCACGGAGAACCCCTGAGACTGCGGGCACTGACATGGTCAACCGCCCGGGTTCACCCCGCAGGGAAACAACAAAGACCACCAACGCGAACGGCGACCGTGATAACGCAGCCCGGGCGGAAGCAGCCGGAACGCCTCCTGGCACGCTGGCGACATGAACGGTTTCCAAGATCAAGAGCTGGTTGGTCCGCCCACCGCTGCGACCTCTCCCTCATGGAGCGTCAGGGCCACCGCAGGCCGTGCGCCGAGCTGGACGGCGACCCGCGCCGGACGACCGGCAACGACATCGTCGAACTCATCCGGCGGCTTCAGGCACTGACGTTGGATCCCCACCGGGCCAGTCAACGTCGGTCAGAGTGGCGAGCAGGCGGCCGTCCGAGAGCTCCACCGCCACGTCCGTGCCGCGGGCTGCCGCCTCCGTGAAGGCAACGGGTGCAGTGTGGTCCAGGAGGAAGACGAAGTGCTGGGCTGTACGCCGGCGCCACGCATCGAGCTCGCCGTCGCCATCCAGGCGGAGGTTGGAGTTCCAGGCCGCCTGGGCGAGAACCGATACGAACAGCCCCAGGAAGTCCGAGTTCAGCAGGTCGTCCGCGTGCTCGATCAGAATGGCGAGGTCCTGGTTCCCGTGGCCGGGACCGTGCCAGTCGTGGAGGCAGTCCACGAGCGCGTCCCAGTTGTGGCCGAAGTAGCCGAGGAACGCCAGCTCCCGGGCGAAGGTGCGGAAGACGGACGCCGGATCCCGCATTTCCCGACCGTCCAGCCGCAGGACCAGACCGTTCCGTTGCACAAGCGCAGCCGTTTCCGACGCCAGCCACGGATCGACCGGGGAGGTGAACACGACCCATGGAGAGCGGCGTTCAGTCAGAGTGGGCTTCGTCATCATGGGCGAGATCCTTGCACGGCACTTGCTCAGAGCCCGAGTGATTTACGGAGGGCAGATCGCTCTCAACGAACATCGTCCGCCCAGGTCAGCAGGCCACCGACGACCATCTTCAATGAGAACGGACAGCTGGACACGGTCGCGATGCCGAACACCGATTGCTGCGCGGCGCCACGCACCCGCCGGACCTTCGAAAGCAGAGACCTCGACGTCCTGACCGTGCACCGGGCTCACTGCCCGGTCTGGTCGGCCCGCTGACCCCTGCCACTGCCCGAGCCCTGCGTGGCTCTGCTTGACGCCGAGGAGTAGGAGAGGTTCGACGACTCCTAACGACCGGATCGCGAGCACCTTGTCGCTGGTGGCCGCATCAGGTCCGGTCGCGGATCTCCTGCTGCACTTCAGTGACGGTCGCACTTGGTTCAGGTGGAGTGACGAACCGTTCGAATTGACCTGATTCTGCCGTGTCCTGGGGAATTACGGGACCATTCACACCGATGTCTCCCGGCTCACGTTCAGTACTGTGGCGCCGTGACGACCTCTCACGTCCTTCGGCGAGCCCTCCACGACACCGTTGACCCACCTCTCTGCCCGCTACCGGTCCGAGCAGCGGAGCTCCTGGAAAGCCTGGACGCCCCGCCACGCCTCGCGGCCCACCTGCGAGCCGTGCACGACGTCGCGCGCCAACTCGTGGACTGGGCAGGTCAACACCACCCGGCGCTGGACATCGACCGTGAGGCAGTACTCTTCGGGGCAGCCACGCATGACGTGGGCAAGACCGTGTACCCCACCGAACTGTCTGCGGCTGGCTCGGCACACGAGGAAGCCGGGCGCGCGCTCCTTTTGGCCCGCGGCGTCAGTCTGCGGCTCGCCCGCTTCGCCGGCACCCACGCGTCGTGGACCGCACCCGACATCACAGTCGAAGACCTCCTGGTGAGCCTGGCCGACAAGATCTGGAAGAACAAGCGTGTCCAAGAGCTGGAAGATCTCGTGGTGACACAGCTTGCCGTGGCGAGCGGCCGATCGGCCTGGGAGGAGTTCATGGTGCTCGACGACCTGCTCGGGCGCATCGGTGACGGCGCCGACGAACGACTGGCCTTTCAGGCGTCATACCCGTTGCATGGCTGAACTTCGGACGGTCCACCCAGGGACGGCCCGAGACGCTCCACCATGACCCGCGACGAACTCCAGCACGCGCCGGCGAGCACTGCCCGCAGGTACCGTCCCAGCCTGTTGCTCCTGGCCTGACGTTCGGTGGGCACTGGCGCCGGCAGGTCCGGGGGTAGGGTCGGCGTTCATGTGGAGATGGCTGAACGGTGTGGTGGACCGGTCTTGCGAGGCGTTCGGCCGGTGGCTCGGTGTCGAGGAGGCGTACGAGGGCTCCTCGGAGTGGACGGGGCCGTTGCGGCAGCCCTTCCCCGAGAACGGGCCGTGGGACGATCTGGCTTACTGGAATCCGCTGCCCACCGCCCGCGACCTCATCGCCGACATCGGTGTGGCGACCTGGAATCAGCGCAGCCGCCTCAATGTGCCCGGGCCGTTCTTCGCAGGAGAGACCGACTGTGGCGTCGGTGCATCAGTTCCCGCGCACATCCTCTTCAGTGAGGACCACAGCGAGTTCGTGTACCGCCAGCCCCGCAGCCCGAGGGAGGTCGACGACTTCCTTGAGGCCCCGTACGGGGAACCGCTGGCCGGCTACGCATGGAACGGCGACGAGCACTGGACGCCCGAGCTCGTGCGGGCCTGGTGGCGGGAGCGGGACGGGGTACGGGAGTGGATCCTGGCCGAGATCGCCGACCGGAAGGACAGCTACAACGACGAGGACACGCTGCGCCAGTACCTGGCGGACCTGGACGGCGGCGCACTTGCATGCTACCTGCGCGGCTACCTCTTCTGGTTGACCGAAAGGCGGGAGCCCGCGTTCAGTGAGGAACTCCCCGTCCTGGAGGAGGCGTAGCGGCGATCGCTTCCGCTGGGCCAGGGACCACGCGGCGGCCGTCCCTCCACACGGGGATCGTCATACGGGTGACGAAGCCTGAGGTAGCCAGACGGTCAGAAGCCTTCGGGGTACGTGCTCGGCTGTCCCGTGGCCGGGTCGAGGCCGGCCTGCCACCGGCTCTCCTGCACCTGCCAGTGAACGAAGCTCGCCGCTGGGTTCACCCATAGCGGGCGCCCGATACTGAGCGGCCATCGCTCCCAGGCCGTCGAATCCTCACCCAGTAGTCGAGAGAGGAACTCGGTCATGCCGAACGGATAGACCATGAACATCGGTCGGGTGTGACGGCCGATGACCAGCACCGGCCAACAGTCGGGATCCTCAGCTGTTGTCAGCCAGCACAACAGGTCGGGACCGGACGTCACCCCCCACGGCAGGATGTGGTCCGGGTCGACATCCAGGTCGCTCAGGCGACCCTCCATCGCCCACGCGTGGCGCGCGTCTGCCGTGACCTCCGCCATCGACGCGACCAGGGAGCTACCAACCGGCGCGGGGGCAAGGATGTCCATCTCGTCGCTGACCGAGCCGCTGCCGAATACCGCCATGAAGGCCCGATAGTCCTCAGGGAAGTCAGCACCCCAGCTCACCCGGGCAGCCGCCCAGTCCACGCGCTCGTCGGCACCGTTCTCCGGCGACAAGATCTGGCTGAGTCGCTCGATGCCAAGGTGCACAACGTTGCCCTTCGTCTCGTTCCGGCGACAACCTAGCCGAGACGAAGAATACCCATCGGCTCACTCGGATCTTGAGTGGACGTCAAACGGCAAGGCTCGGGGCCCGTCACACGCCAGCGGAGGCCGTTGGTCAGCGTGATCTGAGCTGTGTATCCGCGCTGCAGCCGCACCGGCACCGCACGGCGGAGGACATGGACGCCAGCGGCTTTCCACCGCGAACGAACATAGCCCTCCGCCGGAGAAACGGGAGACAGCATCGCAGCTCCGCGGCGGACCGGCCGACGTGCCTTTCATCCGCCAGGCGGGACCATGCACAGCCACGATAGGAAGCGCCACTGCTCGAATCCTCGATGTGCCGGGTGCCTCCCGGAATAGGACTCGAACCTCGAACCACGGTCACCTCGCGGGCGGCCTACTTCGCTTGAAACGGCGGGAGGCTGCAAACGGAGCGTCACACGCCACCGCGCCGGCCCCCGACCCTACTCAGGCGATGTGAGGACCATCCGCTCGGCGAGCAGCCGCTGGTAGTGAGGCAGGTGGAACTCGACGAACCCGGCAACCCTCGGATCCTGCGAACCGGCCGTCGCCTTCGGAGAGCCGCCGCCACTCCGCCCCGGCTCCGGCGCCGCGGCCTCGTCCGAAGCGCGGGACACGAAGCCCGTGGTCTGGCTGGTCGAGGCGTGCCAGCGTGCCGTGCGCTGCCACTCCTCCCGCATGCCGGACTCCCAGTGCAGCGCCTCGGGCAGGAACGGGATCCCGACCAGCCCGCAATAGACGCGGACGGTCTCCTCCGGGTGGGCCAGCAGGTCGTCGGAGTCGATGACCGGCGGGGTGGCGCCGACCGCCGCGCGGACCGCGTCGAAGATCTCGGTCAGGCGGGAGAAGCCGACCTCGTCCCGGGTCAGGTTCGGGTTGAGGGCGAGGTGCGAGGTGATGGCCTCGGCCGGGTGGCGGATGATGAAGGTGTGGGCGGCCTCGCGCAGGAAGGACTCGTCGGCGAGCAGCCCAGGGTAGTGGAAGTCGGTCGTGTCCTTGAAGAACACCGGTCCGTCCTGTGCCAGCTCGCGCAGCGCCGCGATGAGCTCGGCCTCGCTGTGCACCTTGCGGTCGCCGACCTCGGCCTCGCCGAAGTCGAGCAGGTGTGAGAAGGGCTCGTGGACAGTGGTGTGGTCGCCGCGCTCGGCCATCATGCGGGCGAACGCGGTGGAGCGACTGCGCGGCGCGCCCCAGAGCGCCAGGATCCGGGGGCCGGGGCGGTCGGTCTCGGTGGCCATCAGAGGTCCATCCTCGGGTCGGGCGAGTGGGCGGCGGGTGCATGGCGGGTATGGGCGGTGCTGTTCGGCTGTGGTGGAACGGGTCGGCCGGTGGTGGAACGGGTCGGCCGGCGGTCAGGCGCGTTGCAGTTGGACCAGTCCGGACCGGTAGGCGAAGGAGACGAGTTGCGCGCGGTCGCGTACTTCGAGCTTGCAGCGCAGCCGGTACAGGTGGGTGCGGGCCGTGGCGATGCCGATGGCCAGGTGGGCCGCGACCTCCTCGGCCGACATGCCCAGGGCGATGAGCAGCAGCACCTCACGCTCGCGCGGGGTCAGCTCCTCCACCGCCGGCTGGAGCAGCCGGTCGGCCACCGGCTCCTGGCGGCGGAACCAGTCGACGAGCCACCGCGTGACGGGGGGCGCCAGGGTGATCTGGTCGCGGCCGGCCGCGCGGACCGCTGCCACCAGGTCCTCGCGCGCCGCCGACTGAAACAACAGGCCGCTGACTCCGGTGCGCAGGACGTTGTCGAGCAGTTCGTCCTCATCGTCCGGGATGAGGACGACGAACCGGGGCTGGGGCTCGAGCGCCTCGGTGCCGAGGCGGCGTATGAGTTCGAGACCGGATAAGCCCTGGAGATGCGGGCCGGTCAGGATGACGTCGGGACGGAGCCGGCGCTCCAGCACCATCGCATGGATGCCACTGTCCGTAGTGCCCACGACCGACAGGTCGGGCTCGGCCTCGAGGATCGCTTGCAGGCCGTCCTGGATGATCGGTGTTTCGTTGCAGACCAGGACTCGTAAAGGCATGCTGGCACTCCGGGTCGTGGGTTTCGGTGGCGGCAGACGTCGTCCGTGTTCGCTTGAGCAGTCGACGGGTCAGGGCCTCGGCGTTTGATAATTTGAGTGGTGTGCCCCGTTTGGCGCTGGATGCTTTCGGTCGGGTTCGGCTCGAGGTGGCAAGAGAGCGCGGCTTCTGATGATCTTCAGGTACTTAAGCCGAAGGATCGTCTCAGGAGCCGCGCTGGTGCCCACATCATTGCCGATCAGTCTGCCCTTGACTAGCCTTGACCTTTCATGAATTCGATCAGTTTTCGTTGGATTCGATCTCTCATGACATTTAGACCGTGCTGGTGAACCGGTCTGCAGCTCGATGATCAGCGCCTTTCGGGTGGTTGCGGTGTCGGGGTGGCCGGCTGCGGGCGGGCAGCGGAGGGTTCGTCTGGTTGCGGAGGTACGGGGGCCGCCGGCGATCGCGTTGTCGGAGGTCCGGGAGGCGCGGGCCCGGGAGGTCCTGGAGTCCTGGCCGGAGATGCTGCGGAAGGCCGAGGCGCAGGCGGAGGCGGCCCGGCACCGGCACCGGCACCGGCACCGGCTGGAGCATGCGCGGATCGCCCGCGTGGCGGTGGCTCTCATGTGAACCGAAGGGCCTTCTGCAGGCTGGTAGATGACGAAGCGTCACCCTCGCGTGGCCGGGGTGGCCGGGGCGGTGCCGACAGGCCCGGCGCTGCGGGAGGGCTACGATCCACGGCCGCCGCCCTGACAGTCGGGGCTGGGGACCGATCCGCTGTGCGGGGCCTACCGGCAGGTCTTCGAGACGGTGCCGGCCGCGTCAGGACCGCTGACGGTGCGGGAGCTGACCCGGACGCTGGGGCGGGACGCGGCGCGGTTGAACAAGGTGAACAAGGTGAAGACGGTAAAGGAGGTGAAGAAGGTGGAGAAGGTGCGTCATCGTGCCTATGCGCCGGCACGGGAAATTGTTCCCGCCGTTCGATCCGGCGATCAGCAGGGAGGCCCTGACCGGGATCGGGCAGGAGATGCGCTCCTGGAGCCTGCACCGGCGGTGCGGCTTTTCCCTCAGCGAGCTTGCCCGACGGATCAATCCGGTGGTGGCTGGTTGGCTCAAATACTACGGCCGGTTCCGGCCGTGGGAACTACACTCCTTCCTCATGCGCATCAATGCCCACCTGGTGCGCATGATCCGTACGAAGCACAGACGGCTCGCGGGTAAGCGGAAGGCGCTGGCAAAGCTGCGGGAGATCGCGAAGTGGTACCCACGCAGGGAACCCTATTGATCTGAGATCGGAGCGGCCGGGGCCGTGCAACGGCCGGTATCGAGTCCCTGGGCGGGGCCCATTCCGCATCCGTCATGTCGGACGGGTGGTGCGGCGCACGCCGTCCTGCCGCGATTGCTGGAGCAGTGGTCACGACCTGTGGATGCCCTGTTGTGATCACGGTTCTCGGTGGCCTGGGTCGATCTTGATGCCGTAGTCGTCCAGCCAGGAGATCAGGTCGGCACGGTGCGCCCGGACGAGTCGTCCACCGGTGAAGCGCGGGTCGTCAGTCACCTCGGCGACGATGTCCCCGGGCGGCTCGAAGGCGTACATGTCCTCGTCCGTGGTGAACTCGGCCTCGGCCAGGACCAGGCCGTGCAGGGGTGCGTTGAAGACGTCGATGCCCAGGGGCGGGATGCTCAGGCGCGTCTTGGTCAGCACGGCGGCGGGCAGTACGGCGAACACGGCGTACTCGGCCTCGGAGAGGTAGGTGTTCGTGATCGTGCCCTGCACGGGGCCCGGCCGGTCGGCGGGCACCTTCTGGGTGAGCTTGAACTCCGGGTGGACAGGGGCAGGCCGGTCCACCCGACGCAGACGCATCCGGGTCCCCGTCAGGTAGCGGTCGGTGATCCGCCGTACTTCCCGTGCCTGCGACATCTCCGGGGCAACTGCCAGCAGGAATCGCCGTTCCCGCTCCACCAGTGCGTACTTTCCCGCGCGGTCGGCGGGTGCGGCCCCTTTCACGCTGCCACCGCCTGGGCGGACTCGACCGGCTCGAACACCGTCGCCGGCCCGGCACCGCGGGACCCGGTGCCCTCGATGACCCTGGTGCCCTTGGTGACCTCGGTCCAAAGCCGCACGGCCCGGGCTGCGTTCCCCCGTGGACGCGAGGTTCCGGTGGTGCCGGGCATCACCGATGCCACCGGCACTGCGGGTGAGTGTCCGACTCGGGTCCGCGGGTGTGAGATCAGGACATTGGAGGTGACGATCGCCCCCATTGTGCCGTCCGGGATGCCTCCGGAACCACAGGATTGCACCATGGGGCCGATGATGCCAGGTGGGGTACCGACGCTCCGGTAAGCGCTGGAATTACCCCGGCGTGCAGCAACTCAACGTGATGCGTGCCGACTTCACGTGTCGCGCGGACGTGCCCGCCGGGGCCTGCCGGTTAGCGTCGGAGCCGACGGACGGACCCCTGCCGGAGGACAGATTGAGCATCCTTTACGCGACGGTTCCCGGCGGCGTCCAGGCGGCGGCGCGGGCCCGCCATCCACTGGCTTTCACCGTGGTTGACATCGAGGCGCAGCTGGACAGCCGGGCGATCTCACCGGCCTCGCAGACCGGCGCCGGACGCTTCAACGTCTGGGGGAACTCCTTCCCGGCCGAGCACCTGCCCGAGCCCGGCTCGACGGTCGAGGTCGACGGCGTGCCCTTCGCCTTCGCCCCGCCCGGGGCCGACGGCGACAACCTGCGCTGCGCCGGCCAGTTCGTGCCGGTGCCGGCCGGGCGCTACGACTGGATCCACCTGCTGGCCGCCGCCGAGCGTCGCGCCGAGGACCACGTGGCCGTGCACTTCGCCGACGGCTCGGTGGACTTCGAGCCACTGCGGATCTCGGACTTCTGGTCCGGCGCGCACCCGGTCTTCGGCGACGTGCCGGCGTTCAGCACGCCCGTCATGCACTACCCGCACCACGTGCAGGCGAAGGTGTCGGCCCTGATGTGGGCGCAGCGGGTGCCGGTCACCCGCCGCACGCCGATGGTCGGCCTCGGCTTCCCGCGCAACCTCGCGGTGCACGTGTTCGCGGTCAGCTTGCAGGTCTCGTCGACGGGGGGAGGGTCGTGACGGTGTCGGACAGCGGGCCGTTGATGCTCGGCGGCCCGATCGAGCTGTGGTACCGGGACGTGGTCAGCTGCCTGCAGAGCACGCTGGCGACGGTCCTGCTGAACGCCGGGCACGATCCGCTGCCGGTGCTGGGCGCGCACTGGGAGTTCCTCTTCCAGCCGGGCACGATCCGCTCGGAGGAGTTCTACTTCCCCTGCCGCCACGAGGGCGACCCGGCGCACAGCATCGCGCCGGCGCATCCGCTGACGTCGCGCTGGCTGCGTCCGGCCGCGGCCGACGACCCGTTCGCCGAGATCCGCGACGAGCTCGCCGCCGGGCGCCCGGTCATCGCCGCCGTCGACAACTTCCATCTGCCCTTCCGTCCCGCGTTCGGCGACGTGCACGCCGCGCACCTGATCGTGGTCACCGGCCTGGACGAGGAGCGCGGGCTGATCCGTGTCTCCGACGCCCAGCCGCCGGCGTTCGCCGGGACGATCGAGATCTCCGCGTTCCTGAACGCCTGGAGCTCGGCCAACCCGCACGACGTCCAGGACGCCTTCTTCAGCGACTCGGTGATCGACCGCCGGCTGCTCGCGGTGCGCCTGGGCGACGACTTCCCCAAACCGGACGCGGAGTTCCTCGCGGCGGCGATCGACGACAACCTGCGCCTGTTCGCCGCCGAGCACGACCCTGCGGGGCTGGGCGGCCTGGCCGGGGTGCGGGCGTTCACCGAGGGCCTGGTGGACGGCGCGGCGGCCGGCGACGCCTCGGTGCTGCGCGACGCCTACCCGTTCGGCTGGGGCATGCAGGCCCAGGCCGCGCTGCACGGGGAGTTCCTGCGGGGCTGGGGCGCCGAGCACGACGTCCCGGCCCTGCGCGAGGCCGCGCGGCGGGTCGAGGCGGTGGCACACGCCTGGACCGGGGTGCGGGTCACCTCGGCGCACGGCCGCGACACCCCGGCCGCGGTGGCCGCCGATCTGGCGCGGCACGCCATGGACCTGCGTCAGAGCTATGAGATCGCGGTCGACTGCCTCCACCACGCCCGGGGGCAGCTGTGACCGGCCGGCGTCCCGGGCACGACCCGGCGGCGCCGCCGCCCATTGATGAGGAGCCAGCGTGACCCAGGCCAGCGTCGGCCGGAAGGCCGACGGAACCGCCGCCAACCGCGGCGGCCGGCTCGCGGCGCTCGGCGGCGACCCCGCCGTGCCCCGCGACCTGCGCAGCCAGCCGTGGCCGGTGGTGACCGACGAGGACCGGGCGGCGGTGCTGCACGTCCTGGACAGCGGCCGCCTCGTCTCGGACACCGACGGCGCCACCGCCGTCAGCGACCTCGAACAGGAGTGGGCCCGGCGCTGCGGCGTGGCGCACTGCGTCGGGGTGTCCAACGGGACCACGGCGCTCTCGCTCGCCCTGGCCGCCCTCGGGATCGGCCCCGGCGACGAGGTGATCGTGCCCTCGCTCAGCTTCATCGCCAGCGGCCTGGCGCCGCTGCACCAGATGGCCGTCCCGGTGTTCGCCGACATCGACCCGGTGACGTTCTGCCTGGACCCGGCGGCGGTGGCCGCCGCGATCACCCCGCGCACCGCGGCGATCCTGCCGGTCCACCTGCACGGCCACCCGGCCGACATGGACGCCCTGGGCGCACTGGCCGCCAAGCACGGCCTGGCCGTGCTCGAGGACGCCGCGCAGGCACACGGCGCCACCCACCGCGGCCGCCCGGTCGGCTCACTGGGCAACGCCGGGGCGTTCAGCCTTCAGGTCACCAAGAACCTGCCGACCTGCGGCGAGGGCGGCCTGATCACCACCGACGACGACGAGCTGGTCCGCAAGATCCGGATGGGCCGGCAGTTCGGGGAGGTCATCGAGGCCGGCAAGGACCGCGACTACATCTCCTACCAGCTGGGCTGGAACCACAAGCTCAACGCGGTGCAGGCCGGCTTCACACTGTCCCAGCTGGACCGCTTCGACGGCTACGACGCCGCGCGCCAGCGCAACGTCGCGGCGTTCCTGGAGCGCCTGGCCGGGCTGCCCGGCCTGGTGGTGCCGACGGTGGCGCCGGAGATGTCGCACGCCTGGCACATCCTGCGCTTCCGCTTCGACCCGGCGGCGGCCGGCCTGGACGGAGTCACGGCCCCTGGCATGCGCGCCGCGCTGCACCGGCTGCTGCGCGCCGAGGGCGTGCCGGTGTCCCGGTACCAGCTGATGCCGCTGCCGGAGCAGAAGGTGTTCCACGCCCGCGAGGGGTTCGGCAAGGGCTACCCGTGGACCGCGGCGGCCACCGAGCCCAGGACCGAGCACCCGGTGGCCGCCGCGGTCATCGCCGACTCGCTCACCCTGCAGAAGCGGCATCTGAACCCTGAGTCGGGCGAGGCGCTCCAGCGCTACGCCGACGGCTTCGAGAAGGTCTGGCGCCACCTGGACACGGTGGCCGCCCTGGCCAAGGCGGCCAAGTGACCGCCGTGACCGCCGTGACGGCCGCGAACGCCGCGATCTCCGAGCGCCCGGCTCCGGCCGGCGTGCTCGCCGGGACGACGGCGCGCGCCGCCGCGATCCGGCGGCACATCGTCGACATGTGCGCGAACCCCGAGGGCGGCCACATCGGCGGTTCGATGTCCTGCGCCGACATCCTCGCGGTGCTGTACTTCTCGGTCCTCCGGGTGGACCCGCGGGCGCCGTCCGACCCGGACCGCGACAGGTTCGTGCTCAGCAAGGGCCACGCCGCGATCGCGCTGTACGCGACGCTGGCCGAGCGCGGCTACCTGCCGGTGGAGGAGCTAGCGACGTACGCGCGGATCGGTGGCCGGCTGATGTCCCACCCGGTGCGCGCCGTGCCCGGCGTCGAGATGCCCACCGGCTCGCTGGGCCACGGCCTGCCGCTGGCGCTGGGCTTCGCACTGTCGGGCCGGCTGGCCGGACACGACCGGCGCGCCTTCGTCGTGCTCGGCGACGGCGAGCTGCAGGAGGGCTCGAACTGGGAGGCGGCCTCGACCGCCTCGGCCCAGCGCGCCGACCGCCTGGTGGCGATCGTCGACCGCAACGGCTTCCAGCTCGGCGGCAGCACGGAGGACATCGCCTCGCTGGAGCCGCTGGCCGACCGCTGGCGGGCGTTCGGCTGGGCGGTGCGCGAGGTGGACGGGCACGACCACGCCGCTCTGCACGAGGCGCTGTCGAGCGCGCCGTGGGAGGCCGGCCGGCCCAGCGTCGTGATCGCGCGCACGGTCAAGGGGCAGGGCGTCCCGATGATGGCCGGCCGGGTGTCGAGCCACTACGCGACGCTCAGCCCCCGCCTGCACGTCAGGGTGATGCGCTCGCTGGAGTCCGCTCTGGAGAAGGCTCCGGCGGTGTCGGGCGAATCGTCGGACGACCGGTCGGACGATCCGTCCACGAAGGCGCCGACGGAAGCAGCAGTGGAAGCCCCGGGAGGAGACGCGTCATGAGAGCCGAGGGCGCCGTCGCCACCCGCACCGTCTACCGCGACCTGCTGACCGCGCTCATGGTCGCCGACCCGGCGACGGTGTGCCTGGACTCCGACACCGGCCTGTTCGACGCGGTCGACTTCGGCGCGGCCAAGGACCGCTACCTGAACGTCGGCATCGCCGAGCACACGATGATGGGCGTGGCCGCGGCGCTGGCCGCCGACGGCTGGCGGCCGTACGTGACCACGATGGCCGCGTTCGCCGGCTCCCGGGCGATCGAGGCGGTGAAGGTCGACATCGCGTACAACGCGCTGCCGGTCCGCATCGTCGCCACGCACAGCGGCGTGTCGGCCGGCCCCCTGGGCCCGACGCACCATGCGCTGGAGGACCTGGCGGTGATGCGCGCGCTGCCGAACATGACGGTGCTCGTCCCCGCCGACGCCTCGGCGACCGAGGCGCTGTTCGGCCAGAGCGCGGAGCTGCCCGGCCCGGTCTACCTGCGTCTGGGCCGCAAGCCCACGCCGGACCTGTCGGACCGGATCGGCGCGCCGGTCGTCGGCCGCGCGCAGCACCTGCGTGAGGGCACCGACGTGCTGATCGCGGCCTGCGGGCCGCTGCCCTGCCTGGCCGCCCTGGAGGCGGCGGACCTGCTGGCCGCCGACGGCATCTCGGCCGGCGTGCTCGTCTACCAGACCCTCAAGCCCTTCGACGCCCGGACCCTGCTGGCGGCGGCCGAGCCGGTGCGCCTGGTGGCGACCGTCGAAGAACACTGGCTGACCGGCGGCCTGGGCTCGGCCACCGCCGAGGCACTCGCCGAAGGCGGGCCCAAGCGCATGCTGCGCGTCGGGCTGCCGGACAGCTTCATGTCCGTCGTGGGCGGCCAGGAGGCCATCCTCGACGCGCACGGCGTCACCGGGCCGGCCGTGGCCGGCCGGATCCGTGCCGCATGCCGACCCACCACCTGATGAGAAGAGCGGAAGGAAGACCGACATCATGCTGAGCTGCCCGGAGTGCGAAGGCGCGGTGAAGCTCGCGGACAACGCGCGGGTCAACGAGATCGTCGAATGCGGCGAGTGCCGGGTCGAGCTGGAGATCCTCTCCCTCGAACCGGCCCTGCTGGGCCTGGCGCCGGAGATCGAAGAGGACTGGGGCGAGTGAGCGCCGACCAGCGCGTCGCGGTCCTGGCCTCCCGGATCCGCGCCGACGAGAAGCGGATCCTGGCCGAACTGGACCGCCGGTCGATCGGGTACGACGTGGTCGACACCAGGACCCTGACCTCCTACCTGGACTCGCCGCGCCCGCCGTGGGCTGCGGTGCTGGTGCGCGAGATCGGCCAGGTGCGCGCGGTCTACGCCGCGCGCACCCTGGAGTCGCTCGGCACGGTGACGGTCAACGGCGCCACCGCGATCGAGGTGTGCGGGGACAAGTGGCGGACGTCGCTCGCACTGCGCGAGGCCGGGCTGCCGACCCCGCGCACCGGGCTCGCACTGACCACCGACGCCGCCGCGGAGATGCTGGACGGCCTGGGCTACCCGGCGGTGATCAAGCCGCTGGTCGGCTCCTGGGGCCGGCTGGTGTCGCGGGTCGGCGACCCCGGGACGGCGCAGATGGTGCTGGAGCACGTCGAGGCCCTGCCCGGGCCGCAGTCGCACGTGGTCTACGCGCAGGAGTGGATCCCGAACCCCGGGCGCGACATCCGCGCGATCGTGGTCGGCGGCGAGCTGGTCGGCGCGGTGTACCGCAGCGGCGACGACTGGCGCTCCAACGTGGCCCGCGGGGCGACGACCGTGTTCTGCGACGCCACGGAGGAACTGGCCAAGCTCGCGGTGCAGGCGGCGGCCTGCGTGGACGCCGACGTGGCCGGGGTGGACCTGATCGAGGACCCCGCCGGACGCCTGCTGGTGCTGGAGGTCAACCACGGCGTGGAGTTCTCCGGCTTCCAGCGTGCCGCCGGCGATAGGGTCGACGTGGCCGCGCGGATCGTGGACCACCTGCTCGCGAGGGCGGAGCGGTGATCCGGGTGTCGGTGCTGGGCGCCTCCGGGTACGTCGGCGGCGAGGCGCTGCGCCTGCTGCTGGGCCACCCGGAGACCGAGCTCGTCGGCGCGACGTCGAGCCGGCGGGCCGGCAGACGCGTGGACGGGACGCACCCGAACCTGCGCGGGCTGACCGACCTGACGTTCGTCGAGCCGGACGCCGTCCCCGAGTGCGACGCGGTGTTCCTGGCCACGCCGCACAAACAGACCATGGCCCTGGTGCCCGGTCTGCTGGGGAAGACCAAGCAGGTCATCGACCTGTCGGCGGACTTCCGGCTGCGCGACACCGGCGTGTACCAGCGGTACTACGGCCTGGAGCATCAGGCCCCGGACCTGCTGGACGCGTTCGTGCCCGGGTTCCCGGAGTTCCACCGGGAGGAGCTGCGCACGGCCGATCTGATCAGCGTGCCGGGCTGCATGGCCGCGGCCGCCGTCCTCGCGCTGCGGCCGGTGGCCGAAGCCGGCCTGCTGGCCGAGGGCGAGCCGGTGGACGTCGACGGCCGCACCGGCTCCAGCGGGTCGGGAGCCTCGGCCGGGCCGGAGAACCTGCACGCGCAGCGCAGCGGGGTGATGCGGGTGTTCGCCCCGACCGGGCACCGGCACGAGGCCGAGATCGCGCAGGCGATCGGACGTCCGGCGCGGATGACCGCGACCGGCGTGGAGGCGGTGCGCGGCGTGCAGACGCTGTGCAAGGTGCGCCTGGCCGACGGGGTGGACGAGTCGGCGCTGCGCCGGGCCTACCGACGGGCCTACGCCGCCGAGCCGTTCGTCCGGATCGTGGCGGCCAAGCGCGGCGCGTACCGGCTTCCGGAGCCGAAGATCCTGAGCGGCTCGAACTTCTGCGACGTGGGGTTCGCGGTCGGCGACGACGGCCGCGCGCTGCTCGTCGGCGCGCTGGACAACCTGGTCAAGGGCAGCGCGGGCAACGGGGTGCAGTGCCTCAACATCCGGTACGGCTGGCCGGAGACCACCGGCCTGGAGTTCCCGGGGCTGCATCCCTGCTAGTGCGCCGGCACACGTACGCACACGCTGGTGCGGGCAACCCCGCCGGGCCGCCGTGTCCATGGCCCTCCTTCAGGAGCTGACGAGGATGAATGCGAAGACCGCCGGGATCGCGGTCGTGAAGTGCGGCGGCAACGCCGCCGTGGACGCCGCGGCGGTGTGCGCCGACGTGGCGGCCGTCCACGGCTCCGGGCGGTCCGTCGTGCTCGTGCACGGCGGGTCGGCCGACATCGACCGGATCGCCGCGCGCATGGGCGTCCCGGGCCGCCGGCTCACCGCGCCGGACGGCGTCAGCACCCGGTACACCGACTCCGACACGCTGGAGGTGGTGCTGCTGGCGCTGGCCGGGGCGGTCAAGCCGAGGCTGGTGGCGGCCCTGGGCCGGCACGGCGTTCGCGCGGTCGGGCTCACCGGCCTGGACGGCGGCCTGCTGCGGGCCCGGCGACGCCCGGCGCAGCGCGCGGTGGTGGACGGGCGGGTCGTGCTGGTGCGGGACAACCACACCGGCACCGTCCGGCAGGTCGACACCGCGCTGCTGCACACCTTGCTGGACGCCGGGATCGTCCCGGTGGTCTCGCCGCCGGCCGTCGACGAGGACGGCCGTCCGGTCAACGTGGACGCCGACCGGGCCGCGGCCGCGATCGCCTCGGCGCTCGGCGCCGAGGAGCTGGTGCTGCTGACCGGCGCGCCGGGGCTGCTGGCCGACCCGGGCGATCCGGCGTCGGTGCTGGCGGAGTACGCGGTCCCGGCCGAAGGCCTGCCGGACTTCGCCGGCGGCGGGATGGCCCTCAAGCTGGTCGCCGCGCGCGAGGCAGTGCGCGGCGGCGTCGGCAGGGTCCGGATCGCCGACGGCCGGGGCGCCCGGCCGCTGTCCGACGCGCTGTCCGGCGCGGGGACCTCGATCACCGTGGCGGCCCAGGTGCTGCCCGAGAGCGCGGGAGTGGCTTCGTGACCACGAACGGCGAGACCCCGGGGCCACCCGAGAAGGCCTCCGTGCCGTACCAGGCCGTCCCCGTCCCCGTCCGCGACAGCGCGGCCCCGGCCCGCGCCGCCGGCGCCGGCCGGATCACCGAGATCTACGCGGTCGGCCTGCTGGCCCGGATGCTGGAGATCCCGTCGCCGTCGTACAACGAGACGGCGCTGGGCCGCGAACTCGTCCGCTCCATGCGCGAGCTCGGGTTCACCGCCTACGTCGACGGCACCGGCAACGCCGTCGGCGAGATCACCCGCGGCGCCGGGCCCACGGTGATGCTGCTGGGCCACATGGACACGATCCCGGAGACCATGCCGACCCGCAGCGCCGACGGCAAGCTGTACGGTCGCGGCGCCGTGGACGCCAAGGGCCCGCTCGCGGCGATGATCTGCGCCGCCGCGGCGGCCGTCGACTTCCGGGGGAAGATCGTCGTCATCGGCGCGGTCGAGGAGGAGACGCCGGGCTCGCGCGGCGCCATGGCGATCCGCCGCACGTATCCCGTGCCGAACGCGCTGATCATCGGCGAGCCCAGCGGCTGGTCCAACGTCGTGCTCGGCTACAAGGGCAAGCTCGACCTGCGGCTGCGCGTCGACTGCCCATCCACCCACCCCAGCAACCCGGCGCCCAAGGCCACCGAGCGCGTCGCCGCGGCGTGGGCCGCGCTGCTGGAGCTGCTCGGCCCGCAAGCCTCGCACGCCTCCTTCGACCAGCCCGCTGCCACCCTGGTGTCGTTCACCGGCGACATCGTCTCCGCCGAGATGGACGTCAGCGTCCGGACCCCGGTCGGCTTCGACGTCCCTGGCCTGCTCGCCGCGCTCGACGAGGCCTGGGCCGGCGGCGAGGTCACCGTCCTGAACACCGTCGCCGCCTGCCGCACCGGCCGCGCCGACCCGGTGGTGCGGGCGCTGTCCGCGGGCATCCGCGCCCAGGAGGGCCGGCCCACGGCCAAGCTCAAGACCGCGACCTCGGACATGAACACCCTGGCCGAGGTCTGGGACCTGCCGATGGGGACCTACGGCCCCGGGGACAGCACCCTGGACCACTCCGACGACGAGCACATCCTGATCACCGACTACATCCGCGGGATCGCGGTGCTCACCGCGGCCCTCACCGAACTGGGCGGGCTCGACCCGGCCGCACTGCAGGGGAAGCTCCGCTGACCGGCATTCTCCAGCGCCTCGCCGAGCTCCCCGAGGGCCGGCGCACCTTGCCCCGGACGACTTCGAGGCCGAGGTGACGCGCCTCCTGTCCCTCGCCGCGCACCGGATCGACGTGGGTCAGGGGCCTGACGTGAGCTGGGCGCTGCCGGCCGATCCGGAGGGGGACGAGTTCGGCGTCCTGCGGCCGAAGAAGTCGTCGGTGGACCGACGACGCGCTCGTCCCGCGCGGCGTGGAGGTCAAGGCCCGCAGAGGTTCACCTGTGGTGTCTGATCTCCCCGGTGGAAGGTAACCCTCTGCCCGGGTCGTCGTCGTTCAGGGCAAGCATGTACCCGAGGGGGTCGAGCAGGCTCTTGCGGCGAAGTTCGCCTTCGTTCTCCCGCATTTGAACGAGCGGCAGCGTCGGCTGTTGCCGGGGCTGAGACCGAGGCTGCTGGGCCATGGCGGGATCCGGCCGGTGGCCGGCTCCGCAGGGGCGGGCGTGGAGACGGTGTCCCGGGGCGGGGACGAGATCGATGCCGGGGGCTTCACAGCGCCACCCCGGCCGACCGGCACCAGCACGCACCACCCGACACGACCCGGGCATCGGCATGAGCGGACGCCTGTTGCCTGACGGCCCACGGCACCCGGGACGACGTCGACCTGGCCGCCCCCGCGCTGCCCCCTGACCGGGACGACCGATCCGGGCCTTCGGCCCAGAGTGCTGACTCACTGCCGAACCCGAACCCGAACCCGTTCCCGAACCCGCATCGCCTCCGCGACAACGACACGGTAATCACTGGGCTGACCCGCGATCGCTCGATCCTCACCATCCGGTCGTCGTCCGCTCAGCAGATCGAGCAGCTTCCGTCCACCAAAGGTTGTCGCCCGCGCTCCCCGGTTTGCGGACGCGGCTGCCGCCGGATCCGCCGTACGGTCGAGGTCGACCAACGGGATCACCGCCTGTCGAGGAGGTGTGGTGACCGGAACCGACTTCATGCTCGCGATGCGCTTCGCCGGCGAGGTCCTGCGGGTGTCGGACTTTCGGGCGCGGGTCCCGGCCGTCTCCGGCGAGCGACCTCTGACGGTCACTCCGGTGATGCATCACCCGCACCACGTCCGGCCGCGAGCCGGCCGGCCGGTGAACACCGGCGGCGACCGCGCCGCAGCCGCGATCGCCGTGGCCGTCGGAGCCCCCCGACCGGTGCTGCTGACCGGCATACCCGCCGACCCCGGCCCCGGCGTCACAGCGAGGTCGAGCGCGACCGTGCCCGATGCCGGGTTCGTGTGGCAAGCGGCGTCCGCATGAGCCCCGGACCGGGGTGCCGACGGCGACGTACGGCCCCGGCGACAGCCGGCTCGACCACGCCGACGACGAGCACATCGTGCCGGCCGCCTGTCTCCGCAGCATCGCCGTGTTGAGCCGGGCCCTGCCCGAGCTGAACGACGTCCGCCGCACCGGAGCCCCCAACAGCGCATCGAGGACAGGAGAGGCGAACTATGAGTGACATGCTCAAGCGGCTGGCCCGGCTGCCGGAGGACCGCCGGGCGCAGCTCCTCGCGCGGCTGAGGGCCGAGGCTGGCGGGCCGGCGGGCCGCGGCCCGCGGCCTCGATCGCAGGCCGGCCCGGCACCGCTGTCGTACAACCAGGAGCCGATGTGGTCCTACGCGCAGCTGGAGCCGGATGCGCCCACCTACAACATGCCGTTCTGCTACCGGATCGCCGGCCCGCTCGACGCGGCGGCCCTGGCCCGCGCGCTGACCACGGTGGTGGCCAGGCATGCCGCCCTGCGGACCACACTCGTGGACCGGGGTGACGGCCCGGTCCAGGTCGTCCTGGACGAGATCCAGGTGCGGCTGCCGGTCGTCGACGTGCCCGACGTGGACGTGGCCGTCGAGCTGGTCGGCCAGGCGGTCCGGGTGCCGTTGCGGCTCGGCGAGCCGCCGCTGTGGCGTGCGACGCTGTACCGGGTCGCCGCCGACGACCACGTGTTCCTGTTCAACGTCCACCACGCGGTCTTCGACGGCTGGTCGCAGAGCGTGCTGGCCGCCGACCTGGGTGCCTGCTACCGGGCCGAGGTGCTGGGCACCGGGCCGGCCGACCTGCCCCAGCTCGCCCTCCAGTACCCGGACTTCGCGTCCTGGCAGCGGGAGTCGCTGTCCGGGGACCGCAAGGAGGAGCTGGGCGGCTGGTGGCGGGAGCGGCTGGCGGCGGCTCCCGTCCTGGAGTTCCCGACCGACCGGCCGCGTCCTGCTCAGCTGACCTTCGACGGCACGGTCGCCCAGTACACGTTGCCGCCCGACGCCGTCCGTGCCGCCGACGGCTACGCGCAGCAGGTCGGGGTGACCCCGTTCGCCGTTCAGCTCGCGGCCTTCCTCGCCGTGCTCCGGCACTGGACCCGGCAGGACGAGCTGGTGGTCGGCTCACCGAACGCCAACCGCACGCACAGCAGCCTGGAACCGGTGGTCGGCTTCTTCATCAACCAGCTGGTGCTGTGCACCGACCTGACCGGGAACCCGACGTTCGCCGACCTGGTGGAGCGGGTGCGGACCGTCCTGCGCGAGGCCGCCGTGCACGGTGAACTGCCGTTCGGCACGCTGGTGGACGCGGTGCGCCCGCGCCGGGACCGGTCCCGGCAGCCGCTGTTCCAGGTGGCGTTCGCGCTGCAGGAGGCCACCAGCCCGCTGCAGCTGGAAGGCACCACGATCGCCGAGCTGGAGGTGCCGACCGGGACGTCCCGGTTCGACATGGCCTGGGATGTCCGGCGCACCGACGCCGGTGCCGACGTGGTCGTCGAGTACCGCACCGCACTGTTCGACGAACCCTCCATCGGCCGGTTCGCCGAGGCCTTCGGCCGCGCGCTCCGGCAGTTGGCGGCCAACCCGCAGACCCAGGTGGACGACCTGGTGGTGGTCTCCGATGCCGAGCGCGAGCAGTCGGCGGTGTGGGCGGTCGGGCCGTCGCGGCCGGTGCGGGAGACGACGGTGGCCGCCGAGTTCGAGGCGCGGGTCGCCGAGGCTCCGGAGGCGCCCGCGCTGGTGGTGTCCGGGCAGACGCTGTCCTACGCGGAGCTGAACCAGCGGGCCGACCGGGTGGCACACCACCTGGTGGGCCTGGGCGCCCGCCCGGGCGCCGTGGTCGGCCTGTCCCTGGCCCGGGGCGTCGACCTGGTGGTCTCGGTGCTCGGGGTGCTGAAATCCGGCGCCGCCTACCTGCCGCTGGACCCGGAGCACCCGCAGGCGCGGGTCGACCAGATCATCGCGGACTCGGGGGCCGTCACGGTGCTCACCGAGGCGGTCCTGGCCGGGCTGCCGACCGGTCCCCCGGTCACTGCCCCGTTGCCGGCGGCGTCGCCGTCGGACGTGGCGTACGTGCTGTACACCTCGGGCAGTACCGGGCAGCCCAAGGGGGTGCAGATCGAGCACCGCAGCGTGATCAACTTCGTCGACAACGTACGGGACCTCTTCGAACTGACCCCCGCCGACCACGTGCTGGGCTTCGCCGCGATGACCTTCGACGTCTCGGTGTTCGAGACCTTCTCCGCCCTGCTCACCGGCGCCACGCTGTACCACGCCACCGACACCGAACGCACCGACATCCACGCCCTGCAGACCCTCATCGAGACCGGCGGCATCACCGTCACCGACCTGCCGCCGGCCGTCATGCCACTGCTCGAACCGGAACGGTTCCCGCAGCTGCGGATCGCCTTCGTCGGCGGCGAGGAGTTCACCGCGGATCTGGTCAACCGGTGGAATCCCGGCCGACGACTGTTCAACGGCTACGGCCCGACCGAGTGCACCGTGACGATGATCGTCCAGGAGTGTGCGGGCAGGTGGGAGGCGTCCCCGCCGATCGGGCTGCCGATGACCAACCACGTCGCCCACGTCCTGGACCCCGCCGGACACCCCGTCCCGGTCGGCGTCCCCGGAGAACTGCTCATCGGCGGCACCGGCCTGGCCCGCGGCTACCTCAACGACCCCGGCCTCACCGACGCCAGATTCATCCCCGACCCCTTCGGCACCGCACCCGGCGGCCGCCTCTACCACACCGGCGACCTCGTCAAACGCAACCCCGACGGCACCCTCACCTTCCTCGGCCGCATCGACCACCAGATCAAGATCCGCGGACTGCGCATCGAACTCGGCGACATCGAAACCGCCGCCCGCGACCACCCCGGCCTCGCCCAGATCGCCGTCAACCCCTGGACCGACGACCACGGCGAACACCACCTCGTCGCCTACCTCGTCCCCACCGACCCCGCCACCGCACCCGACCGCACCGCACTGCGCGAACACCTCGCCACCCAACTACCCCCCTACATGGTCCCCAGCTTCTTCGTCACCATCCCCGGACTCCCCCTCACCACCAGCGGCAAGCTCAACCGCCGAGCCCTGCCCGCACCGGACCCGCACACCTCGGACACCGCCCCGGCAGCCGCCCGCACCCCCACCGAGCACGCCCTCATCGACGACATCATCACCCCGCTGCTCCACACCACCGCCATCAGCCCCCAGGACGACTTCTTCGCCCTCGGCGGCAACAGCCTCCAGGCGAGCCGGCTGATCTCGATGATCAGCCGACGGTTCGGCGTGCAGATCGCGCTGGCCGACTTCTTCCTCTCGCCGACTCCCGCGCACCTCGGCGCGATCATCGACGTCGAGCAGGCCCGCACGACGGCCGACGACGACCTCTTCGCGGAGCTGGAATCCATGTCCGACCAGGAGGTGGCGGCCCACCTGGAGCACGGTGAGGCGCCCGGAGGCCACCGGTGAGCGACAGCGCGGAACGCGAGTCCCAGCTCCGGCTGGCTCAGCTGTCCCCGCAGCGGCGGCAGCTGCTGGCCGCACTGCGCAGCCGCCGCGACGCCGACCGGGCCGCCACCCGGGGGGTGCTGATGCGGCCGGGCGGCGAGGGGCGGGTGGTGCTGATCCATCCCAGCGGCGGCGCCCTGTTCTGCTACATACCGCTGATCCGGGCCCTGCCGGCCGGCCCGGCGGTGGTCGGCTTCCCCGCCGTGCCGGGCGACCGGGCAGCCCCGCTGGAGCAGCGGGTGGTCGCGGTGGCCGCCCGGATCGCGGCCGAGCTGCAGCGGGCCGAGCTGTCGGGCTGCGTGCTGGCCGGCTGGTCCTACGGCGGCTCGGTGGCCTTCGAAACGGCCCGGCAGCTGGCGCTGTCCGGCGTGGCCCGCCCACCGGTGGTGCTGCTGGACTCGCCGTTCGTCGAGGACTTGGCGATACGGATCCCCGGCGAGACCGAGTTCCGCCGGCAATTCGTCTACGACCTGGCCCGGCTGCACGGGGTCGGTGAGGAGCGGCTGCGGCCGCTGCGGGCCATCGCCTACGGCGCCGACGGGTCGCACGACGCGCCGGCGGCCGACGACGGCCCGGTGCCGGACCTGGTCGAGCTGGCCCGCGCCGCCGGTATCACGGACGACCTCACGCCGGCCGAGCTGACCGAGCACTACCAGACCTTCTACGCGGCGGCCTCCGGCCTGCACCGCTACCGGCCCGCCACCGGCTATCCCGGGCCCGTGCACGTGCTCAGCGCCGCCGCCACCGATCCGGAGATGGCGGCCGGCTGGCGCTCGGCGGCGGCCGGCGACTTCCGCCACGACGTGTTGGCCGGCGACCACTACAGGGTCTTCGCCCCGGACAACCTGCCGACGGTGGTCGCCGCGATCACCCGTCAGCTCGCCGCCACGACGCCGGGTTCGAGCGGGTCGTCGGCCCCGGCGCGCACCGTGCCGACGTAGGCCGGGAGCGTCGGGCGGCGGGACGGTGCCGGCCGGTCCGGAAGGCCGTGAGTTCTGCACGCTCCCGCCGGAAAAGTCTCTTGTGGAACGAGCAGATGCCCCGTCGCCCGGCAATGGCCGGGCATCCGTGACACCGAGGGGAAGCAACAATGAAATTGTCCATCATGGGGCCTTTGGAAATCATCGGCCCCCGGGGCCCGGCCGGCATTACCGCGCCTCGGCAGCGCATCGTGCTCACCGCTCTGCTCCTGAAATCGAACCGCACCGTTCCGGTCGAGATGCTGATCGACGCGGTCTGGGGCGAGAACCCGCCGGCGACCGCCCGCAGCCAGATCCACATCTGCGTGTCGAACCTGCGCAAGCGGCTGGCCAGGGCCGGGGTGTTCACGCTGATCGACACCCAGCCGCTGGGGTACCGGGCCCTGGTCGACGGCGACGAACTCGATCTCCACCGGTTCGACCGGCTGGTGGCCGACGGCCGGGCGCTGGTGGCGCGCGGCGATCTCGCCGCGGCGGCGGAATGCCTCGCCGCGGCGTTGCGGCTGTGGCGGGAGCCGGCTCCCGTCAGCGGCGACCACGACTGGGTCCAGTCGATGGCCGGGCACATCTGGGACTGGCGCGCCAGCGTGGCCGAGGAGTACTTCGACCTGCGGATCACCCTCGGCCAGGCCACCTCGATCCTGCGGGACCTGACCGGGCTCGTGGTGGAGTACCCGTTCCGCGAGCGCCTGCGCGCCCAGCTGATGATCTCGCTGTACCGGGCCGGCCGGCAGGTGGACGCGCTGGCCGAGTACCGGGACCTGCACGACCTCTTCGCCCGGGAACTGAGCCTGCGGCCCGGCCTGGAGCTGCGGCGGTTGCAGCAGGACATCCTGTCCGGCGCCGCCGAGCACCTGGCCCCGACGGGGTCGGTCGCCGGGGCCGACAACCCGGCCGGCCGGTACGTGGCGATCGGCGGCTTCGCCTGACCGGGGCCGGCCCGGTCAGGCCACCCCGGCGCACCACTCGAGGACCGCCATCGCGCTGGTCATCTTGTGGTAAGCCTGCCGCCACGCCCGGCTGCGGGGTCCGTCGAGCACCTCGTCGGTGACCTCCTGGCCGCGGATCGCCGGCAGGTCGTGCAGGAAGATCGTGCCCGGGTGTCCGAACCGCTCCACCAGGGCCTCGGTCACCTGGAAGGGATCGAACAGCGACCGCCAGTCCGGGTCCGGCTTCTGCACGCCCATCGTCTGCCAGCGGCTGGTGTAGACGACGTCGGCACCGGTGGGCGCCTCGTCGAGGGTGTGCCGCTGGTCGATCCGCCCCGCACCGCCCAGATCCTCCACGGCCGCCAGGACGTCCTCGGGCAGCCCGTACCCGGGCGGGGTCAGCAGGGTCAGTCGCAGGCCCGGGGTCATCGCGACGGCGTGCGCGAGGGACCGCGCGGTGCTGTTCCCCTCCCCGACGTAGAGCACGTGCCGGCCGGCGAGCTCGCCGAACTCCTCCTGCACGGTGGTGAGATCGGCGATCACCTGAGTGGGGTGCTCGTGCTCGGTCAGTGCGTTGACCACCGGGAGGCGGCCGGCCTCGCTCAGCGCGCGCAGCTCGGCGATGTCTCCGTTGGTCCGCACGACGAGCAGGTCCAGGTAGCCGCCGAGGACGCGGGCGGTGTCCGCCGGCGACTCACCGGTGATCAGTTGCAGGTCGTCCGGGCCGAAGGTGATGGCGTCCGCGCCCAGGGCGGTGGCGGCACGCCAGAACGACGTCCTGGTCCGGGTGGAGGACTTGCGGAAGTAGATGCCGACGGCACGGCCGGCCAGCGACGGCGGGAAGGACTTGGCGCCGGCCAGATGGACGGCGCGGTCGACCAGACGTGACAGTTCGGCACCGGAGATCTCCGGTAGCGACAGCAGGCTCGGCATGGCGGCTCCGTTTCACCGGCGGGGGGCGTGGGGATGTCTCGGACTGCTCACAGGGCACCGGCGGGGAGCGGGTCGCCGGAGCCGGTCGCCTCGGCCAGCGTTCGGCGTGCCCAGCCCATCCGGCTCCACCCGGCCCCGGCCGGCCGGGGGTCGGTCACCACCGTCGGTTCGCGCTGCGCGACCGGGTCGCCCAGCCCGTTGGCGGCCAGCCAGACGTCGTCGTAGACGGTGTCGACGTAGCGGTGGCCCTCGTCCGGGAGCATCACCACGGTCACGGCGTCGGGGTGCCGGGCGGCCCACCACGAGCCGACGAAGTAGGACGCGCCGCTGGTCGGCCCCATGAAGAGCGCACGCGAGCGGTAGAGGTCGCGCGTCGCGGCGAAGGCCGTGGCAGTGTCCAGCCAGTGCACCTCGTCGAACTCGGTGTGGTCGAGGTTGGCGGGCATCATGCTGTTGCCGAGGCCGCGCAGCACGCGGTGTCCGTCGGGCTGTCCGAACAGGACGCTGAGGTGGGCGTCGACGCCCACGGCGGTCAGGTCCGGGCAGGCCTGGCGCAGGTGTCTGGCGGTACCGCACATCGACCCGCCCGACCCGACGGGGCCGATCAGGCAGTCCACCTGGCCGAGCCGCTCCCACAGCAGGTCGGCGACCAGCGCATAGGACATGGGCTGCTCGGGATTGGAGTACTGCTCGGGACAGAAGGAGGCCGGCAGCCCGGCCCGGATCTCCTCGACCCGGGCCAGCCGGGAGGCCTGGAAGCCGCCGTGCTCCGCCGGATGCCGGACGATGTCGACCGTCGCGCCGAGATGTGTGAGCTGCCGGTGCAGCCGAGCGTCGATCACCGGGTCACTGACCAGGACCAGCCGGTGGCCGCTGAGCGCGCACTGCATCGCCAGGGCGAGTCCGAACGTGCCGGAGGTGGTCTCCACCACGGTCGTGTCCGCGGTCAGCAGCCCGCTGCTCTCGGCCTGGCGCAGGATGTGCCGGGCCGGCACCAGCTTCATCAGCCGGAAGACCACTGCGTACAGGTTGTCGCTGAGCCGGACCAGCGTCGGAATGCGCTGAGCCTCCACCACATCTGCGAATGCGGTTAATTCCACCGGCCACTTCCTTTTTTCCTGAACGCCCTTTCGGCGCCGGTCGACCCGACCTGTCCGACGATAGTCCGGTGGCCTATCATCGGACTATCGAAGCTCGATCAAAGGTTTCTCGGGACAGGTATTGACGGACCGATACCGATCTGTGAAGCATTTACTCCGTGTTCATCCGAGACCTCTTTCACGTGAAATCCGGCACGCGGTGACGGCCGGGTCGCCGACGACGCCCGCCACCGTGCGGGCCGATGCTGCCACAGGTGCGCGCACCGGGCTGGGGGTGTCGTTCGGGACGTTCGGCGAGCTGCTGCAGGGCGCGCTGGCCGGCCCGGACGAGGACTTCCTGGTGACCCTGCCGATCGCCCGCTGGTCCACCGCGCAGGTCACGCTGACCCCGGGAGCCGATGGGCTGCGGGTCGAACCGGCCGGCAAGCTGAAAGCGCTGCGGGTGGCACGATCCGTCCTCGCCCGCCACGGCGACGGCGACGGCGACGGCGGCACGCTGGTGCTCAGCGGCGACCTGCCCGAGGGCAAGGGCATGTCCAGCTCGTCCGCCGATCTGGTGGCCACGGTCCGGGCGGTCGCCGACGCGTTGGGGATCACACTGCCCCCGCAGGAGATCGAGACCTACCTGCGCGGCATCGAGCCGACCGACGGACTGATGTACAGCGAGGTCGTCGCCTTCCACCACCGGAAGGTCAGACTGTGCCGGACGCTCGGTCCGGTGCCGCCGATGACCATCGTCGGGGTCGACGAGGGCGGGCAGGTGGACACGGTGGACTTCAACGCGTCCCGGCCGGTGGTCCCGGCGGCCGAGCGGGGCGAGTACGGCGTGCTCCTGGACGGCCTCGCCACTGCGCTGGCCGGGGGCGACCTGGCCGCCGTCGGCCGGATCAGCACGCGCAGCGCGGAGCTCAACCAAGCCCGGTGCCACAAGCGCCACCTCGACCGGATGCTGGAGATCCGCCGTGACATCGGCGCGCTCGGGGTCGCCGTGGCACACAGCGGCACCATGGTCGGCCTTCTCATCTCCGGCGCGGACGCCGGGTACGACGGCAAGCTCGCCGACGCGGTCGCCGCCGGAACGGAGCTGGCCGGCACGGTGTCCGTCGACCACACGCTGTCCGTACCGGCCCCGAGGCGATACCGGGGGGCCCGCCCGTGAGCGCCGGCACCGGCCGGCTGGCCGGCACGCTCTCCCCCAGGGCGGCGCGAGTGGTGTTCGGCACCGACGCCGACGCCGCGATCGATGCCGAGCTGCCCTACATCACCACGATCGACCAGGCCCACATCGTCATGCTCGACGAGCAGCGGCTGATCAGCACGAAAGCAGCGGCCGGCCTGCTCGGAGAGATCCGGGCGCTGCGGGCCGACGGCTTCGCCGCGTTGCGGGGCCGGGCCGCGCCGCGCGGGGTCTACCTCCTCTACGAGAGCTACCTGATCGACCGGCTGGGCGCCGACGTCGGCGGGGTGCTGCACACCGGCAGGTCGCGCAACGACCTGAAGGCGACCATGCACAAGCTGCGGATGCGGGCCGCCCTGGACGAGACCCTGCGCGGGCTGGTCCGCCTGCAGGCGCTGCTCCTCGGCCGGGCCAGGGCGTACCGGGAGACGGTGATGCCCGTCTACAGCCAGTTCCAGCCCTCGGTGCCGGCCAGCTACGGCTGGTACCTGCTGGGCGTCGCCGAATCGCTCGACCGGGACATCGCCGGCCTGGTGGAGGCCGGGTCCGGGCTGGGCGAGTGCCCGCTCGGCGCGGCCGGCGGCGCGGGCACCGACGTGCCGATCGATCCGGCACTGACCGCGCGGCTGCTCGGGTTCGCCGAGCCGGTGGAACACGCCGGATACGCGATCGCGTCCCGGGACACCCTGCTGCGGACGCTGTCCGCCGCGGTGCTGGCCGGGCTCACACTCTCCCGGCTGGCCACCGATCTTCAGCTGTGGAGCATGCCGGAACTGGACATGGTCGACTTCCCGGACAGTCTGGTCGGCTCCAGTTCGGCCATGCCGCAGAAGCGCAACCCGTTCCTGCTGGAGCATCTCAAGGGCGGCGCGAGTGCGCTGGCCGGGGCCTGGACCACGGCCGTCGGCTGCATGACGAGCACGCCGTTCGGCAACTCGGTCGAGGTCACCACCGAGGGCGTGGCGCCGGTCTGGCCGGCGCTGGACCAGTTGCACGACATGGCGCAGCTGTCCATCGCGGTGGTCGCCGGGGCCCGGCCCCGGCCGGAGCACATGCTCGATCACGCTCACCGCGGCTTCACCGTGGCCACAGCCGTCGCGAACCGCCTGGTGGCGCAGGGCGTCCCGTTCCGGGTCGCACACTCGGTCACCGGCCGGCTGGTCACCGAGCTGATCGCCGGCGGGGCGTCCTCCTTTGCCGCGGTCGCACCCGAGGTCCTGTCGGACCGGCTCAGCGCGATGCTGGGGACGGTGACGCCCGGGACGGTGGTGCGGATCAGCGCCGCCGATGTGGACCCGGCGGCGGTCGCCGCCGCCACCGGCTCCGGCGGCGGCCCGGGCCCGGCACCGTTCGCCGCCGCACACACCCGGCTCCTGCACCGGTGGCGGGAGCGGGTTGATAGGCTGACCGCCGCCGCGCGGGACCTGCGGGCCGCCGAGGACGGGCTGACGCAGGCGGTCGAGGCACTGCTCGAACGGGCATGACCGGAGTGGGGGGACGACCGTGACCGGGCGATGGTTCGCGCTGGTGGAGAGCAACACGACCGGCACCGGACGGGATTTCGCGGTGGCCGCGGCGCGGCACGGCCTGCGCCCGGTCCTGCTGACCCGGGACCCCGGCCGCTACGACTACGTCGGCGAGCTGGGCCTGCCGATCCGCGAAGTGGACACCGGCGACCCGGCCGCGGTGGAGGCGGTCTGCCGGCGGTTGGACCCCGTCGGCGTCACCAGCAGCAGTGAGTACTTCGTGCAGACCGCCGCCGCGGTCGCCGGGCGGCTCGGCCTTCCGGCGCCGGATCCGGCGGCGATCGGGCGCTGCCGCAACAAGGCCGAGCAGCGCCGTTGGCTCGCCGCCGCCGGCGTCCCGGTGCCGGCGTTCGTCGCCTGCCACACCGCCGCGGACGCCGCCGACGCGGCGGCGAAGCTGGACGGGCCGGTGGTGGTGAAGCCGGTGTACGGCTCCGGCTCGCTGGGGGTCCGCCTGTGCGCCGATCCCGACGAGGCCTTCGAGTGGGCCGCCCGCGTGCTGAGCGGCGGGCAACCCGCTCCCGGCCGGCCCGCCCCCGGGCCGCAGCTGCTGGTGGAGCGGGAGGTGACCGGCCCGGAGTTCTCCGTGGAGATCATCGACGGCCGGCCGGTCGGGGTGACCGGCAAGTACCTCGGGCCGCCGCCCTACTTCGTGGAGATCGGCCACGACTATCCCGCCCCCGTGCCGGCCGCGACCACCGCCGCGCTCGCCGCCGTCGCGGTAGAGGCCGTACGCGCGGTCGGGCACGTGGTCGGCCCGGCGCACGTGGAGCTGCGGCTTCCCGACGGCGGCGTGCCCACCATCATCGAGATCAACCCCCGGCTCGCCGGCGGGCTGATCCCGCGGCTGGTGCGGCAGGCGACCGGGCGGGACCTGATCGACGAGGTGGTGACCGGCGCGGCCGGCCTGCCCGCCGCGCAGCCCGCGCCCGGCGGCCGGTCCGCGTCGATCCGGTTCCTGCTGCCCGGACGGGAGGGCCTGCTGGCCGGCGTCACCGGCCTGGAGCAGGCCCGCGAGCTGACCGGCGTCATCGAGGCGCAGTGCCGGCTGGAGCCCGGGGCGCAGGTCCGGATCGAACACTCCTTCGTGGACCGGAAGGGCCATGTGATCGCTTCCGGGCCGGACCCGGCGGCCGCCGCGGCGGCGGCCGACCGGGCCCTGGCGCGGATCCGCCTGGTGTTCGCCGACGGGCCGACAGCACCGGCAGGGCTCAGCCTGCCGGTGTGAGCACCACCGGCAGCTCGGTGATCCCGTTGAGGAAGTTGGATCGCAGATGCCGGACCGGGCCGGCCGGCGCGATCGTCTCGACCTGGTCGACGAGCTCGTCGATCAGCAGCCGCAGGCCGGTCTGCGCGACGGCGTTGCCGACGCACCGGTGCGGGCCGTAGCCGAAGGCCACGTGCGGGTTCGGCTGCCGCGCCGGGTCGAAGACGTCCGGCTCGGCGAACACCGACTCGTCCCGGTTCGCCGACGTCAGCCAGGCCGCCACCAGGGCGCCCGACGGGATCGTCACACCGTGGATCTCGACCTGCTCCCGGGTCCGGCGCAGCAGGTGGTTCACCGGGCTGCTGAAGCGCAGGGTCTCCTCCAGCACCGTCGGGCGCAGCTCGGGCGAGCTGCGGACGCGCTGCCAGAGCGCGGGGTCGGCGCTCATCACCCGGACGAAGTGGGACGCGCCCTGCGGGATGGTGGGGTTCGCCCCCATGATGAACGCGTAGCAGTTCACCAGCACCTCGTCGTCCGTGGCCGGGCGCCCGTCGATCTCGGCGCGGATCAGCCGGGAGACCAGGTCGTCGCCGCCGGGGTTCGCCCGGCGCTCGTCCAGGAGATCGACGAACAGCGTGAACAGGTAGACGTGCGCCGCGCGTAGCGTCGCGGCGGCGTCTCCGACGCTGTAGGCGGGGTCCTCGGCGGCCATGCTGGCGACCGTCCACCGCGACGCCTCCTCCCACCGGTCCGCCGGGATCCCCATCAGACTGCCGGCCACCAGCATCGGCAGCACCGCGGTCAGCGCCGCGAAGTCGACCTCGCGACGGCGGCACATGTCGGCGACCAGATCGTGGATCCGCTGCCGGATCTGCGCCTCGTGGTCCTTGAGCACCCGCATGGACATCGCCTGCACCGTGGCCGACCGCACGAAGCGGTGCCGGGGCGGGTCGGTCAGATGGATCGCCATGCCGGCCGCGGAGTCCCGCTCCAGCACGGTCAGCATCGTGCTGTGCTCGGAGCTGAACCGGTCGGTGTCCAGGAGCACGTCCACCACATCCCGGTAGCGGGTGACCGACCAGAACGGGGTCCCGTCGGGCGCCTGCTGGCGCCAGACCGGTGCGTGCGCCCTCAGTCGGCGGAGCAGGTGGTGCGGCGCGCCGTCCTGGTAGACCGCCACCGGATAGAGGTCGATGTCATCCAGGCTGCTGGGCTCTGCAAGGTCCGCGGCGATCGTCATTGACGGACACCTCTCTCATCGGTTCTCATCAGTCGGTCCAGGGCCGCCGGCGGCGGACCGCAGCGCGGCCAGCCGACGGGAGCCCGCTTCGCGCCAGAGGTCGGCGGGCGTCCCGAACCGGGTCACCTCGGTCCGGGCCCGGCTCAGGTACGCGTGCACGGACAGCTCGTGGCTCAGGCCGCGGGCGCCGTGCACCTGCACCGCGGCGCGCACTGTGCGCAGCGCGGCCTCCGCGGCGGCCGCTAGCGTTTCCACGGCGGCGAGCTCGGCGCCCGGGCCGTCGCCCGGTCGGCCTTCCTCCAGCCGGTCGTCGTCCAGCCGGCCGGCGGCGGCCGCGACCGCGAGGTGGATCCCGTACAGCTCGATCCGCCGCCGGGCGAGCCGGAACGCCACCGCCTGGTTCGCCAGGACGGGACGGCCGAACTGCTGCCGGGCGGCGGCATACCGCACGGCCAGCTCCAGCGCGCCCTCGGCGAGGCCGAGGAGGTACCCGGCATGCCGAAGCCGGGCCCGCGCCAGCAGTGGGGCCAGGTCGGCCGCGGGGACGAGCCCGGCCGGGTCGATCTCCAGGTCGCCCACCGGGAGCCGGTGCAGCCCGCCCGGTGCCGGCTCGGCGGCGTGCCGCCAACCGTCGGCGGGCACTACCGCGATCCGGACCGCTCCTGTGCCGTCCGGCACGGGCAGTACGCAGTGCGCGGCGAGCAGGCCGCCGCCGTCCACGACCACGGCATCGGGCGCCGCCTCCCGTCCGGCCGCGAGCAGGTCGAATCCGGCGGGCAGCACGGCCGCCTTGCCGGCCACCAGGTCCGCCGCGGGAACCGCCGGCCGCTCGCGGCCGGCCAGCGCTTCGATGGCCAGCAGGCTGCCGGTGTAGAGGTCCGGCAGCGCTCGGCGGCCCAGTTCGGCGGCGATCCGCGTGCCACAGGCCAGGCCGAGATCGAAGCCGCCGGCCTCGACCGGCGCCTCGTACGCGACGGCGTCCTGATCCGCCAGTGCGGCCAGGGCGGCCGGGCCGACGTCCGGACCGGCCGGGTCCACCGCCGCCAGGCTGTCGGCGAGCGCCCGGCCGATCCGCCTCAGCACCGGGTCCTCACCGGTGTCCGGAGCCTGCTCCAACGCGGAACTGGCCACCATCTCCAGCATGATCTCCGACGTGCCCGCGGAGATGGTCAGGCCGGGCGCCTCACGGAAGCCGGCCTCCAGCACGGCTGCCGCGGTCGGATCCAGCCGGTGCAATCCGTAGCCCGGGCCGTGGACGAGGGCGGCCCAGGTGGCCACCTCCTGCGCGGTCCGGCTGGTGTGGTACTTCGCCATCGCGGCCACCGCGGGATCCAGCCGGTCCGCGTCCAGCCGGCCGATCGCGTCCCAGGCCAGAAGCCGCCCGGCGGCGACCGCGGCGCCGTGCCGGCCCACGTCGGCGAGGAGGCCGGCGTCCACCGCCGCCGGGTCGAGCCCGGCGATCGCGGCGGTGTACCAGCGCTCGGCCTTCAGCGAGTAGTCCAGGCCGGTGCGCTCGATCGCCAGGCAGCGGGTGAGCAGTGACCAGCCCTCCCCCTCACCGCCGAGCAGGTCGGCCGGGCTCACCCGGACCGACTCCAGTCGCACCTCGTCGAACCGCTCGTCGGCGATCGAGGGGATCGTGCCGCAGTGCACCCCGGGCGTGCGCAGGTCGACCAGCATCAGGCTGATCCCGTCGTACTTGGTGGCACCCGTCGATGTCCGCACCGCGCAGAGGGCGAGGTCGCTCTGCCCGCTCTTGAGGCCGTACACCTTCGTCCCGGAGACGAGGTAGCCGTCCTGGTCGCGCACCGCGGTGGTGCGCAGCGCGGCCAGGTCGGAGCCGACCTCGGGCTCGGTGTACAGCACGGTGGCGAACCGGCGCGCCGCCGCGAGTTCCGGCAGCAGCCGGGCCTTCTGCTCGGCCGACCCGGCCTGCAGCAGGAAGAGGCCGACGATCTGGATGCTCAGCACGTGCAGCATGTCCGGCACGCCGCCGCGGACCAACTCCTCGGCCACCGCCGCTGCCTCGGCATGGCCGAGTCCGCGGCCGCCGTACTCGACCGGCCAGCTCACCGCGAGAAGCCCGTGCGCGGCGAGCTCGCGGTAGAGCGGGCGGACGTCCGGCTCGGGGCCGCCCGCGCGCACCGCAGCCAGCGCGGCCCGCACGGCGGGCGTTCCGAGCGTCCGCCGAACCTCGGCGCGCAGGTCGTCCAGACTTTCGCGATCGGGCCCGGTCACCGTGCCGCCGCCTCGTCTGCCTCGTCTGCCTCGTCCACCTTGTCTGCCTCGCCGGACTCGCCGGACTCGCCGCCTAGCAGCCGCTCCGCCTCCTCCGGCGGTAGCAGCTCGATCAGCGCGAGGAGATCCTCGTCGGTGAGCGTGTCCGCCAGCGCCGCGTCGATGATCGCCCCGAGGTTCGCGGGGGTCGGCGCGGCGAAGAAGTCGGCGAGACCCACGTCCACGCCGAACGTGTCGCGGATCCTGGACAGCAGCCGTGTCGCCTGGAGGCTGTTGCCGCCGAGGGCGAAGAAGTCGTCGTGGGGGTTGATGGCCGGGATGTGGAGCAGGGGGCTGAGGATGTCGGTGATGAGGGTGTGTTCGGTGGGGGTGCGCGGGGCCGTGGGAGTGCTGTCGGAGGTGTGCGGGTCCGGTGCGGGCAGGGCCCGGCGGTCGAGCTTGCCTCCGTCGTTGAGCGGGAGTCCGGTCAGCACCACGTAGTGCGACGGGATCATGTAGGGGGGTAGTTGGGTGGCGAGGTGTTCGCGCAGTGCGGTGCGGTCGGGTGCGGTGGCGGGGTCGGTGGGGACGAGGTAGGCGACGAGGTGGTGTTCGCCGTGGTCGTCGGTCCAGGGGTTGACGGCGATCTGGGCGAGGCCGGGGTGGTCGCGGGCGGCGGTTTCGATGTCGCCGAGTTCGATGCGCAGTCCGCGGATCTTGATCTGGTGGTCGATGCGGCCGAGGAAGGTGAGGGTGCCGTCGGGGTTGCGTTTGACGAGGTCGCCGGTGTGGTAGAGGCGGCCGCCGGGTGCGGTGCCGAAGGGGTCGGGGATGAACCTGGCGTCGGTGAGGCCGGGATCGTTGAGGTAGCCGCGGGCCAGGCCGGTGCCGCCGATGAGCAGTTCTCCGGGGACGCCGACCGGGACGGGGTGTCCGGCGGGGTCCAGGACGTGGGCGACGTGGTTGGTCATCGGCAGCCCGATCGGCGGGGACGCCTCCCACCTGCCCGCACACTCCTGGGTGGTCACCCAGACCGTGCACTCGGTGGGGCCGTAGACGTTGAGGAAGGTGCGGCCGGCGTTCCAGCGGTTGACCAGCTCGGCCGGAGAGCTCTCGCCCCCCACGCAGGCGATCCGCAACCGGGGGAACTCTTCGGGATTCATGAGTTCCATGAGCGTGGGTGGTATGTCGGTGACGGTGATGCCGCCGGTCTCGATGAGGGTCCGCAGGGCGTGGATGCTGGTGCGCTCGGTGTCGGTGGCGTGGTACAGCGTGGCGCCGGTGAGCAGGGCGGCGAAGGTTTCGAACATCGCGACGTCATAGGTCATCGCGGCGAAGCCCAGCACACGGTCGGCGGGGGTCAGCTCGAAGAGGTCCCGCACGCTGTCGACGAAGTTGATCACGCTGCGGTGCTCGATCTGCACCCCCTTGGGCCGCCCTGTGCTGCCCGAGGTGTACAGCACGTACGCCACGTCCGACGGCGACGCCCCCGGCAGCGGGGCAGTGTCCGGGAGAGAGGCGGTGTCCGGCATCGGGGCGGTGCCGATGTCGTCACGGTCGAGCAGTACGGCGGGGACGGTCGAACCCAGCCGGCCGGCCGTGGCGCTGTCGGTCACCAGCACGACCGCGGCGGCGTCATCGAGGATCCGGCCGAGCCGGGCCGGTGGATGCGTCGGGTCCAACGGCAGGCAGGCCGCGCCGGACTTCAGCACCGCCAGCGATGCCACCACCGCCTCGACCGAGCGGGGCACCGCGAGAGCCACGAAGGTGCCCGGCCGGGCACCGCGCGCAACCAGGTGGCGGGCCAGCCGGTCGGCCCGCCGGTCCAGCTCCGCGTAGGACAGCGTCCGCCCGGCCACGACCAGCGCGGGCGCCTCCGGAGCCTCGGCGACCCGTGCCTCGAACTCGGCGGCCATCGTCGTCTCCCGCACCGGCCGCAACGGCCCGGCCCCGAGGGCGAGCAGCCGCTCCCGTTCGCCCGGTGCGACCGGCCGCAGCTCGCTCAGCCGGAGCGAAGGCGCGGCGCACACCTGGGCCAGCACCCTGGTGAAGCCCTCGGTGAACCGGTCCACGGACTGCTCGTCGAACAGCGCCGTGCTGTACTCGACCCGGACCTCCAGGCCGTCGGCGCGCTGGGTGAGCTGCCAACTGGCATCGAACCGGGCCGAGTCCAGCGCCACCGGCTCCGGCACGACGCTCAGGCCGGGCAGATCAAGCGGCACCGGCTCGGTCAGGTAGCCGAAGCTCAGCTGGAACAGCGGCGGCCGTGAGAGCTCCCGCGGCGGCCGGACCGCGTCCACCACCCGGTCGAACGGCAGCTCACCGTGCTCGCCGGCGACCCGCACCTCCTCGCCCACGCGCCGCACCACCTCGGCGAACGTCGGGTCGCCGGACAGATCGACCCGCACCGCCAGCATGTTCACGAAATTCCCGACCAGCGGCTCGATCTCCATCCGGCCGCGACCGGCGCTGGGCGAGCCCACGGTCAGGTCGTCCGCCCTGGTCCAGTAGGAGACGGTGGCCAGGAAGGCAGCCAGCAGCACCACGTACGGCGTGCCGGACAGCCCGGTGGCCAGCGCCCGCAGGTCCTCCTGGGTGGGGTCGGCGAGCAGCCGCCAGGTGGTGGCGCCGGCCGGGTCCCGCCTGGACGGGCGCGGCCGGTCCGTCAGCAGTTCCGACGGCGGGGCGCCGGCCAGCTTCCCCCGCCACCACTCGCCCAGTTCGCGAATCCGCTCGTCGGTCAGCCGCTGTCGTTGCCAGCGCACGTAGTCCGGGTACTGCACCTCCAGCCGCGGCGGCTCTCCGGCCGGTAGGCCGGCCCCGGCGGCATAGCCGGCTGCCAGCTCACGGGTGATCACGTCCACCGACCAGCCGTCGCAAACCAGGTGATGGACCACGACGACGAGCAGGTGCTCCGTGGGACCGGACCGGTACACCGCGACCCGCCACAGCGGTGCGGTGTCCAGCGCGAACGGCTGCTGGGCCAGCGCGTGCGCGGCGGCGCGGGCGGCGGTCAGGTCCGGGACGTCGACGACGGACAGCGGCACCGACACCGACGCCTCCGTCGCCTGCACCGGCTCGCCGTCGTGCTCCTCGAACCGGGTCCGCAACGGCGCGTGCCGGGCGACGATCCCGGCGAGCGCGCCGCGCAGGGCGTCGACATCGAGCGTGCCGCGCAGCACCCAGCTCACCGGGACGTTGTACGTGGGGTGGCCGGGCGCCAGCCGCTCGGCGAGCCACATCGTCTCCTGGGCGGGTGCCAGGGGCAGCGGCCCCGCACCGAACGGTTCCGCGGTCAACTGCGGGCCGGTGGTCCCAGCCGCTTGCCGGCGCCGGGCCAGCAGAGCGGCACGATGCTCGCCGGGCTGCTCAGCGCCTGTCGGTGTGCGCATTCTTCAGACCCCTGACGATCCCGGATCGGACAGTACCCTCACGGTAGGAACGGTAGGAACGACGGGCCCGGAAGACATCCGCTGCGAGCTGAGCGAGGTGTAAGCGGGAGGTTGAGGCCGGTCGCCGGAATCTTGCACCGTCCGCCGCCGCCGGGTCCTCAGAACTCAGACGGTCGGCTACTGCCGTCGCTGTCGTCACCGGCCGACGACGCCGCTAGCGTCACCTCTGGCCCGGGAGCGCCGTTTCCACGTGGGCCATGCGCGGCGGCGACCGGGAGGGCTTCGGCGAGATGGCGGACTACGGCACGGATCCGACCGAAAGTTGGCGGAGCTTCGCTCGATCCGCCGGCGTCTCGCCGGCCGACGTTCTCGCCGCGGGCGCCCGCGCGGTCGCCCTCCGCTGTGCGGCCGGGTCGCGGATCGACGACGAGTCGGCGCCGGCCCCCACGTTCCGGGCGCTTCTGGCCGACCGGCGCCCGACCGAGCCGCCCGCCGGCCCGCGAGCCGACGGGCACCTGACCACCCTGCTGCACGGGGCCGTTGCCGCCCCGGACGTGCCCATCTCGGCGCTGCCGCTGCTGACCGCGGCCGAGGAGGCCGAGCTCGACGGGTGGAACGCCACCGCGGTCGACCACGGGGATCAGCCGATGACCCCGGAGCTGGTGGACCGCCGGTGCGCACAGCAGCCGGACGAGGTCGCGGTGTCCGCCGAGGGCGGGTCCCTGACCGGCCGCCAACTCGCCGACCGGGTCGCCCGGCTGGCCGGCTACCTGGCAGGCCGCGGGATCCGTCCGGGGGACCGGGTCGGGGTCTGCCTGGAGCGGTCGGCCGAGCTGATCGTGGCCCTGCTGGCGGTATGGCGGGTGGGCGCCGCCTACGTGCCGCTGGAGCCCGGCTACCCCGCCGCCCGGCTGGCGCTCATGGCCGAGGACGCCCGGCTGGCGCTGGTGCTGAGCCGGTCCGAACTGGCCGATCGCCTGCCTTCGGCAGTCCTGCCCATGGCATGGCTCGACCGGGACTCCCCCCAGGTGACCGCTGCCGCCCCGATCACCGCCGTCAGCCCGGTCAGCGGCGGCACGCCCGCATATGTGATCTACACATCCGGCTCGACCGGGCGGCCCAAGGGTGTCGTCAACACCCACGCCGGCCTGCGCAACCGGCTGCTCTGGATGCAGGAGGAGTACCGGCTCGGCCCCGCCGACGCGGTCCTGCAGAAGACGCCGTGCGGGTTCGACGTCTCGGTCTGGGAGCTGTTCTGGCCGCTGCTGGCCGGTGGGAGGCTGGTGATGGCCCGGCCGGACGGGCACCGCGATCCCGGATACCTGGCCGCGACGATCGAGTCCGAGCGGATCACCGTGCTGCACTTCGTCCCGTCGATGCTCCGGGTGTTCCTGCGGGCGGCGGACCTGAGCCGCTGCGGGTCGTTGCGGCAGGTGGTGTGCAGCGGAGAAGCGCTGCCGGCTGCGCTGGTCGGACAGTTCTACGAAAAGCTCGCTCCGGTAGCGCCCGCGGTTCGGCTGGACAACCTGTACGGGCCCACCGAGGCCGCCATCGACGTGACCCGCTGGGCCTGCGGTCCGGCCGACGCCGTCGCCGACCCTGTCCCGATCGGCACGCCGATCGCGAACACCAGCACGCACGTGGTGGACCGGTACGGCAACCGGATGCCGGTCGGGTGCACCGGCGAGCTGCTGCTCGGTGGCGTGCAGGTGGCCGCCGGCTACCTCGAACGAGCGGAGCTCACCGCCGAGCGCTTCATCCCGGACCGGTTCTCTCCCGCGCCGGACGCGCGCCTGTACCGGACGGGCGACCTGGTCCGACGGCGCCCGGACGGCGTGCTGGAGTACCTCGGACGGATCGACGACCAGGTGAAGCTGCGCGGGCAGCGGATCGAGCTCGGCGAGATCGAGGCACAGCTGCGGGCCACGCCCGGGGTCACCGACGCGGCGGTGCTTCTGCACGCGAGCCCGGACGCGCCCGGGGACGAACGCCTGGTCGCCTACGTCGTGCTGGCGGCCACCGAGGTCGGATCCGGGGCCGGGGCCGAGGGCGGAGCCGTGGCCGTGACCGTGGCCGAGGTCGCCGCCGGGCTGGCCGAGCGGCTGCCGGACGCGTTCGTGCCCGCCGAGTTCGTGACCCTGCCGGAGCTGCCACTGAGCCCGAACGGCAAGACCGACCGGGCAGCGCTGGCCGCGCTCAGGGCCGACCGCCCGGACCCACCGGCGGCGGGCGGAGCCCCGCTGCCGGACGGTGCGATTCCCCGTCAGGTGGCGAAGCTGTGGGCGGATGCGCTGGGGATGGCCGAGCCCGCACCCAACGCCGGCTTCGTCCAACTCGGCGGGCACTCACTGCGCGCCGCCCTGCTGGTGGCCGGAATCCGGGCCGAGCTCGGCATCGAGGTCACCGTCGGTGCCGTGCTGGAAGCACCGACGCTGACCCGGTTCATCACCGACCACGTGACGCCCGCGCCGGCCGGCGCCGCCGACCGGCCCGACGGCCCGGTGGCCCGTCATCGGACCAGCTCACCGCTGTCGTTCGCGCAGCACCGCTTGTGGTTCCTGCACCGGATGCATCCCGGGCTGACCGCGTACCACCTGCACGTCGCCTGGGAGCTGACCGGCGAGCTCGACGCCGGAGCGCTGCGGACCGCGCTCGAAGTCGTCCTGGGCCGCCACCAGGTGCTGCGGTCCGGGATCGAGGTCGACCCGGCCGGCGAGCCGGTGCTCGTCGTGCGGCCGGCCGACGCGGTCGAACTGCCGATCACCGACGTGGCTCCGCCCAGTGGGCTCGCCGCCCATCTCCGCGCATCCTTCGACCGACCCTTCGACCTGGCCCGGGGACCGCTGCTGCGGGCCGAAGTGTTCGGCCTCGGGCCGGGCAAACAGGTGCTCCTGCTCGTCGTGCACCACCTGGCCGCCGACGAGTGGACCCTGGGCCTGCTCGGCGCCGAGCTGTCCGCGGCCTATTCGGCGCTGGCCGCCGGGCACCCGGTCGAGCTGCCCGACCTGCCGCTCCAGTACGGCGACTACGCGCACTGGCAGCACGCGTCGCTCACGGACGGCGCCCTGGCCGAGCACCGCGAGTACTGGACCCGGCAACTGGCCGGCCTGGAACCGGTGACCCTGCTTCCCGACCGGCCGCGGCCGCCGCGGCAGTCGTTCGCCGGCCGGCGGGCCGGCATCTGGGTGCCGCCGGAGGTGCTGGCCGCCCTGAGAGCGGCCGCCCGGCCGCAGGGCGGCACCGACTTCATGGCGCTGATCGCCGGGTTGCACGCCCTGCTCAGCCGCTGGACCGGACGGCAGGACATCGCGGTCGGCACCGTCACCGCGGACCGCCGGACCACCGACCTGCACGGGCTGGCCGGGTTCTTCGTGAACACCGTGGTACTGCGCGTCGACCTGTCCGACGACCCGTCCTTCGAGCAACTGGTCCGACGGGTCCGGGACGTCACCACGGACGCCATCAAGCACCAGGACCTGCCCTTCGACCAGATGATGGCGGCTGCCGGCGGACCCCGGGACGGCAGCGGGGCGTCGCTGTTCGGCGTCGCCGTCTCCTACCTGAACACCCCGCCGGGCGAGATCGGATTCCGCGGCCTGAGCGCGCAGGAGGTCGGCCTCGACACCGGAGTGGTCCGCTTCGACCTGGACGTGTTCATGCGAGAGCGGGACGGCGGGATCGCCGTCGAGGTCGACTACCGGACCGACCTGTTCGACGAGGTGTCGATACGCCGGCTGCTCGCCGGCTACCTGCGGCTGCTCACCGAGGCCGGACGGAATCCGGCGGCGCCGCTCGCGGAGGCGGACCTGACGGGCCCGGACGATCGGCCGGAGCCGGCCGCGCTCGGCCGCCGCCCGGTGCCGCACCCGGCGGCCCCGCTGGTGCCCGACCTGGTCGCCGAGCAGGCGCGGCTGCGGCCGGACGCCACGGCGGTGCGCAGCACGGAGCGGGTCCTGAGCTACGCCGAGCTGGATGCCGAGGCGGACCGGCTGGCCGGGCGGCTGCGCACCCTGGGAGCCGGCCGCGACCGGATCGTCGCCGTGCTGCTGGAACGCTCGGCCGACTTCGTGGTCGCGCTGCTCGCCGTGCTCAAGGCCGGTGCCGGCTATCTGCCGCTGGACCCGAGCCTGCCGGACGAGCGGCTGGCCGAGCTGATCGCTGACAGCGGGGCCCCGCTCGTGGTGAGCCGGAGCGCGCTCGCCGGCCGCCTGGGCGGCACCGCCGCCACCGTCGTGCCCGTCGACGCGCCCGCTCCGGACGCGGCCGGCCACGATCCGGCCGCCGGCTCCCGACCGGCCGGCCCGGCCGACCTCGCCTACGTGATCTACACGTCGGGCTCGACGGGCCGGCCGAAGGGCGTGCTGGTCGAGCATGCCGCACTGGCCAACCTCTGCCGCTGGCACGTGCGCGCGTACGGCCTGACCCCCGCCGACCGCGGCACCCTGGTGGCCGCCCAGGCGTTCGACGCCTCGGTCTGGGAGCTGTGGCCCTACCTCGTCGCCGGCGCCGGCGTCGGCATCGCCGGCGAGGCCATCCGGTCCGACCCGGACCGGATCGTGCGCTGGCTGACCGAGCAGCGGGCCACCGTGGCCTTCCTGGCCACCCCCCTGGCGGAGGCCGTACTGGACAGCGACCAGGTGCGCGGGCTGCCGCTGCGCCTCCTGCTCACCGGTGGCGACCGGCTGCGCCGCAGGCCCCCGCCCGGCCTGGCGTTCCCGGTGATCAACCACTACGGACCGACCGAGTGCACCGTGGTCGCCACCGCCGGAACCGTGGCCGACACCGAGCACGGCCGGGGAGCACCCGCGATCGGGCGGCCGATCGACAACGTCGAGGCCCACGTGCTGGACGACCGGCGGCAACCGGTGCCCCGAGGGGCCGTCGGCGAGCTGTACCTGGGCGGTGTCCAGGTCGCCCGCGGCTACCTGGGCCGGCCGGAGCTGACCGCCCGGCACTTCCTCGACTCCCCGTTCGGCCGTCTGTACCGGACCGGTGACCTGGCCCGCTGGCGGAACGACGGCGAGCTGGAGTTCCTGGGCCGGGCCGACCGACAGATCAAGATCCGCGGGTACCGGATCGAGCCGGGCGAGGTCGAGGTCCGGCTGCGCGCCCATCCCGGCGTCGCCGACACCGTCGTCATGGCACAGCCGGTCGACCCGCGACGGCCGGACGGCGATCGCCGGCTGGTCGCCTACCTGACCGCACCCCCAGGGCCCGCCCCCGCACCGGCCGAGCTGCGCCGTTGGCTGCGCGAGCACCTTCCGGAGCAGCTCGTGCCGACCCGGTTCGTGCTGGTCGACCAATGGCCGATGACCCCCAGCGGCAAGATCGACCAGGCCCGGCTGCCGCCGCCGGCCGACGCCGCCGAGGACACCGCCTACGTCGCCCCCCGCGACGACGTCGAGCGGGAGATCGCGCACCTGGTGGCCACCCTGCTCGGGCGGGAACAGGTCGGCATCCGGGACGGTTTCTTCGAGCTGGGCGGCGACTCGCTGCTGGCCGCCCGGCTCACCGCCCAGCTCTACCGGGCGTTCGGGGTGGAACTGCCGGTGGGCGCGGTGTTCACCGGACCGACCGTCGAAGAGATCACGACGGCCCTCGTCACGGCGGCGCTCGCCGAGGAGTCCGGCCAAGCCGCCGGGAACGGAGGAGTTCAACGGTGAGGCGAACCACGAAGTCCGGCCTTCTGCCGGAGGTGCTGGGCGAACGCAACTTCCGGCGCTACTACATCGGGCAGTCGCTCTCGCAGTTCGGCGATGCGCTCCTGCCCATCGCGATGGCGTTCGCCGTGCTGGACGTGCTGGGTTCGGCGTCCGCGCTCGGCCTGGTGCTGGCAGCCGGCTTCGTCCCCCAGGTGATCCTCACGCTGTTCGGCGGCGTGGTCGCCGACCGGGTGAACCGGCGCCGGCTGATGATCGCGTGCGACGTGCTCCGCATGGGCTCCCAGGCCCTGCAGGGCACGCTGCTGCTGACGGGGCACACCAACCTGATCACGATGGTGGTGCTGCACGGCCTGTGGGGCGTCGGCGCCGCGTTCTTCAAGCCGAGCGCGACCGGGCTGGTCGCCGAACTGGTCGACGCCGGCAAGCTCCAGCAGGCCAACGGCCTGACCGGGCTCAGCAGCAACATCGCGTTCACGCTCGGCCCGGCCCTCGGCGGCGTGCTGATCGTGGCGATCTCCCCCGGCGCGGCGATCCTGATCGACGCGGCGACGTTCGCGGCCAGCGCGATCGCCCTCAGCCTGATCCGGCTCCCGGCCACCGCCGCCCGGACCGGCTCCCGGCCGACCATCCTGGCCGACCTCGCCGGCGGCTGGCAGGAGTTCCGGTCCCGGACGTGGCTGTGGGCCCTGGTGGTCTGGGCGGCCGGCTTCCACCTGCTGGCGCTGCCGGCGTACCAGATCCTCGGCCCGGTGACGGCCAAGGCCGAGCTCGGCGGGGTCTCGGCGTGGGCCACCATCGGAGTCGGCACCGGGCTCGGGCTGGTCCTGGGCGGAGTGCTGACACTGCGGCTGAAGCCGCGGTTCATCCTGCGCTCCTCGTTCATCCCGCTCGGCCTCTACGGGCTTCCGCTGCTGCTGCTGGCGTTCCCGCACGCGCTGCCCGGCGGCACGGTCACCATCGCGATCGCGGCCCTGCTCGGCAACGTCGGGGTGTCGCTGTTCAACGTCATGTTCGGCACCGCGATCCAGCAGCACGTGCCGTTGGAGGCCATCTCCCGGGTGAGCGCCTACGACTGGATGGGCAGCCTCGCGCTGCTCCCCGTCGGCCAGGCGATCATCGGCCCCGCGGCCGGACTGACCTCGACAAGGGTGATGCTCACCGTCGGCGGTCTGTACATGCTTCTGAGCATCCCGGTCCTGTACCTCGTCCGTTCCGCCCGGGACCTGCCCAACGTGCTCTACCAGGTACCGAACGCGACGGAGGCCACGCCGACTCACGGAGACGTCACACGGAAGCACGGCGACAACCCCGCGGCGCCCGATCACGAGGCCGACTCGGCACTTCAGGCCGGAGGACAGGCCCCTGCGTAGCCGGAGCGGGCGGCGGCGCGGCGGCGCGGGCACCGAGCCTCGATGACAGGGGGGAAGTGGTCAGCGCCGGCCGTCCGAGACGGTGGCGCCCGGGTGCTCTCCAGGCTCGACCACGCCGCCGGGCCGCTCGCGCCGGACCGAGGCCGGGCGGCCGTCGCGGGCACCGTCCGCACGCGCCGGCAGGTGAAGCGCTCGGCGGTGACCGTCCTGCTCCGTCGGCAGCCGGTCTTCGCGGCGCTGCCGGTCAGCCCGCTGACGACGGGTTCGGCGGCAGGAACCGGATCCTCCGCTTGCGCCGGTTTCCCACTTCGGCCCGCGCGGCGGCAGCCCGGCCGGTACGCTCCCGATCATCGCGGTGCGTGAGCTCCGCACGACAGTCCGTTCGCTACGGCAGAACGCGCAGGAGGCCGATCATGCCGTCCGAGTTCTCCTCTCCCACCCTGCGCCGACGGCGCGGCCTGCTCCCCGTCGCGGCCGTGACGGTGCTGGCCGCCGTGGCGGCCGCGACGGTCGGCGGATGCTCCTCGGACGGCTCGCCGAAGGCGGCGGCCCCGCCGCCCGCCACGGCCACCACCACGGCCACCGCCACCGCCACCGCTAGCCCTTCCCCGAGTCCGGCCGCCCCCTCGCCCCTCCCCGAGTCGCCCACCGCACAGTCCCCGACCGTGGATCCGCCCGCCACGCCGACGGCGACCGCCAAGGCGCCCACGGCCTACGGCGCCCGACCCGCCGACGCCTGCACCATGCTGACGGCCGCCCAGGTCTCCGCCGCCGTCGGAACGAGTGACCGATTCGTCGGCACCCACCCGGACCCGGCGCAGGACGGCAGCGAGGTCTGGGGGTGCACCTGGGGTTCACACCTCTCCTACGCTTCGCTCAGAGAGCTGACGGCCGTGCAGTTCGCGTACTCCATAGGCTCCCCGGACCTCACCGCCACGCGGGTCCCCGGCATCGGCGACCAGGCGCTCATCGCAGTGAAGAAGAGCAACGGCGGTACCCCGCACCTGGCGTTCCTGGCGGGCCTGCGCTACTACGTCCTGGAGGTGGTCGTGGACCGGGGCAGCCACGACGCGACCAACGCCGACCAGGAGATCGCTGCGGAGAAGCAGCTCGGCACCGTCCTCGCGACGGCGCTCAAGGGCTGACCACGCGCGCGGGCGGCCTGCGGCCGCGAAAGGGGTGCCGTCCTGGCGGCCGCACGACGGGCGGGGGCCGGGGACTGTGGCAGGCGGTGGCCGGGGCCTGGCGACCCGCCAGCGCGCCGACGGGCGGGGCCGGGCCTGCGGCACACCAGCGAGGGCGGCAGGCGGACACAGACGGTGCCCTACAGTCCCTCCACGGGCGGGGCCGCCCGGCGCCACGCTGGCGAGGCCCTGAGAGAGCTCTGGCGGCCGTCACCATGTGGTTGCGGCCGCCAGCAGTCCTCGCAGATGCGGTCAGCGCGCCGGTCCTCGGATCCGCCGGGAGCGTCGTCGCGGCGACGAATCGGATATCAGCCCGCGTGCCCGCTCAGTCGACGCACGGCACCCCGTCCACAGCCGGTGCCGCACTCGTCCCCTCACCGGCCAGAATCTCCTTCGCCTTGCCCGGCTCCGCCACCAGCGCCGCCCCGTTGGGCTGCACCGGCAGCTCCGAGGTCGCCGCCCGCCCCTGCGCGAAGGCGGGCACCTGGCGGACGAAGTCGACCGGGCTCCACCCCTGGTCGACCACCAGGTCCTCCTTCAGCGCGTCGTACAGCGCCCCCAGCCTGCCGGCGTCCGCCATCACCCCGCCGGCACGCAACTTCTGCAACACCCCGGCGAGGAACGCCTGCGCCCGGCGCGTGCGCTGCAGGTCCGACCCGTCACCCACGCCGTGCCGCTGCCGTACGAACGCCAGCGCCTGCGCGGGGCCGAGCTCGGACCGGCCCGCAGGCAGGCTCACTCCGCTGAACTCGTCGTCCACCGCATGGTTCAGACAGACCGGCACCGTGCCAACGGCTTGCGCGGCCCGGTAGAACCCCGTCATCGTGACCTCCGCGAAGTGGTCCACCGGCACACCTGCCAGCTCCTGCACGGACCGGATCAGCGCGGCGCGGCCGGCCTCCCGGGCGCGCCATCGCAGTTCGGATCCAGAAACCCCCTGCCCCTGAAGGCGTGTCATCTCCACGGCCTCGGCCTGCGCGTACACCTGCCTGATCGCCACCTTGGCACCGCCACCGGCCGCGTCGACCAGCACGTCCCGGGGAATCGACAGCTGCCGTACCGTCCCTCCTCCGGCCGGGATGTGCACCAGCACCAGGGTGTCCGCGACGTCCGTGTCGTCTGCCCCGGCGTGCAGCTCCTGGCGGCGCAGCTCCGCAGGCACCGGCTGGCCCTGGGCGTCGGTGCTGGCGTCCAGACCGATCAGCAGGACGGTCACCCCTCGGTCGAGCGGCGCCGGCGCGCCCGCCGAGGAAGCCAGCGCACCGGAGGCCCGCCCCGGCAGCCCGGACGGCAGGGTCAGCGCGCTCGCCCCCGTAGCCACCACCAGGGTCAACGCGCCGGCCAGCATGACCGTCCGGCGCCGTCCCCGCCGGCGCCGCCGTCCGGCCTCCAACCCGCCATCGACCAGCCGGGCGGCCGCGGCCACCCCGAGGCCGTCGGCGGCCCGTCCGAACGCCGTGCTCAACCGGACCTCGAACTCTTCGTCCCCACCGCTCACTTCGCCACTCCACTCACCGAAGACCCCATCCACCGACTCGTCCCACCCGCTCACCGCGCCACCAGCTCCGCCAGGTCGGCCCCCAGGAGGGACCGCAGCCGGGCCAGCGCCCGGGTGCACCTGGTCCGCACCGCCGCCGAGCTGTCCTTCACGATCGCCGCGGTCTCCTCCACGCTCCGGTCCTCCCAGTAACGGAGCACCACCACCGCCCGGTCGCGCGGCGCAAGCTGCGCCAGCGCGTCGACCAACGCCAGCCGCAGCGCCGCGTCCTGCTCGGGCGCCGGCACCTCCGGCAACACCCGGCTGGGCCGCTCGGTATTGCTGCGCCTGCGCTGGTGCGTCAGGTAGGCCCGGACCAGCACCGTCCGGGCGTAGCCGGCCGGGTTGTCGA
>NZ_JBHUWW010000053.1:0-53042 GCF_042669755.1 Kitasatospora sp. NPDC057223
GCCCGCCCCAACCCACTCCCCCGGCCCCGGGGGGGCGCCCGCGCCGCCCCCCCCCGCGCCCGGCGGCCCCCCGCCCCCCCCCCCCCGCGCGCGGGGGCCGCGCGCCCGCCGTCCTGTGTCAGCGCCGTACGAGCAGGGCCACGCTGATCCCGCTGACCTGCCGGACGGAGCTCACCGTGTACCGGGCGGCCAGGGCGGCCGCGGCCTCGGGGGTCACCGTGCTCAGGGGGTCGCCGCCGTCGTCCTTGGAGACCAACCAGATCCTCGGCTCGTCGCCCAGGCACGAGGCGGGCTGGCCGCAGCTGGTCGGCCACAGGTCGCTCCGCTCGGCGCCGGTCTTCCCCATCAGCACGTCGCGCAGCCGGATGCTGTCCGGCAGGTAGTACTCGATGCCCGTGTCGACCCCCCACCAGAGCGCGTACTGCTGCTGGCCGTACGCGGCGCCGTCGCCGGGGAGGTAGCCGTCGGCGACGATCTTCGCCGCGGCCCGGTAGTCGAGCGGGGTGAACCAGGTGACGGCGGTGGGGTAGGTGTAGTCGGCGTGCGACAGCTCGCGGTGCATCACGGACTGGTCGGGCAGGACCATCACGGCCAGCGCGAGCAGACCGGCGGCGATGCCGCGCAGCCGCAGCAGGGCGATGCCGGCGCCGGCCATGACGGCCCACGCGGGCAGCACGAAGAACAGGTACTTCGGCATGAAGTAGGAGACCTGGGCGTTCCGGGAGATCACCCAGATCGCGAGCACCGGCAGGGCCGCCGCCGTGGTGCCGAAGGCCGCGGCCCAGGTCCGGCCCGACCCCCAGGCCAGAGCCGCCGCCAGGACGACCGCGCCGGCCAGCAGCGTGCTGCCGAAGATCTGCGGCCAGATGCCGGAGAGATCCTGGACGGTGGGCCGGACGATCCAGCCGATCTGCCGCCCGGACTGCGCCTGGCCCAGCTTGATCAAGGGGTACGCGGCCGCCACGCCGGCCGCGGCCGCGAGGGCGAACCCGACCGGCAGCCGCCAGTCCCGCCGGCGCCACCAGGCCAGCACCGTCCCGAAGGCGTGCGCGCCGAGGAAGACCAGTGCCACCAGGTGGATGTAGGCGACAGCCGTGACGCACATCCCGTAGCCCAGCCAGCGGAGCACGGTGGGCCGCTCCAGGGCGCGGAGCAGCAGCAGGATGGCCAGCGCGGCTCCCAGCACGACGAACGCGTACGACCGGGCCTCCTGGCCGTACCGCGTGACGTTCGGGATCAGCGCGAACACCAAGCCACCGGTCACGCCGGCGCGGGGGGTGAACATCCGGCGCCCGGAGAGGGCCACGCAGGCGGCCGCACCGGCCATGGCGAGCACGGTGGGGAGCCGCAGCATCGCCGGGGAGTCACCGAACACGTTGATCCAGTAGTGCAGGAACAGGTAGTACGCGCCGTGGACGGCGTCGACGTTCTGCAGCATCGCCAGGATTTCCGACCTGGTCCGGTGCACCACGGTCAGCGTGGCGAGTTCGTCGTGCCACAGCACCGGGCCGCCGATCCGGTACAGTCCGGCGGCCAGGGTCGCCAGGACCGGCCAGAACCACACGCTGCGCAGCGGCCGCAGGTACCGGGCCGTGAGGAAGCCGTTCGGGAGCGAGCGTCGGTGGAGGGCCCTGGACCGCGGCCGGTCAGGGACGTCGGTGGTGGTGGCGGAAGTCGCTGCGGTCATGGATCGCCCTGGGGATGGATCGGCTGGGTTGCCCCAGATCATCGGGTGCCGGCGCAGATCACCGGGCGCACGAATCCTCTCACTTCTGCTGTGCTCCGGCTCCGGCGGTTCGGCGGGCTCCGCCACGGACCGGGGGCCGCCGTGCGGCTGCCGGTGGCCGGGACTCCCTAGACTGACCCGCTGTGAACGAAACCCTCGGGGACGCCGCGCTCGTCCTCGTCTTCATCATGCTGGGCGGGCTGTTCAACGTCGCGGAGATCTCGCTGATCTCACTGCGGGAGGGCCAGATCAGGGCCCTGGAGGCGAAGGGCACCCGCCGGGCCTCCCGGGCCGCCCACCTCGCCGCCGATCCCAACCGCTTCCTGGCCGCCGTCCAGGTCGGGGTGACCTGCATGGGCTTCCTGTCCGCCGCGTTCGGCGCCGACACGCTCTCCGGCAAGGTCGCCCCGCTCTTCGTCGGGCTGGGGCTGTCGCCGGGCCCCGCCGACGCCGTCGCCTTGGTCGTGCTGACCCTCGTGATCAGTTACGTCTCGCTCGTCCTCGGCGAGTTGACGCCCAAGCGGATCGGCCTCCAGCGGGCCGACTCGATCGCCGTGCTCGCCGCGCCCGTGGTCGACGTGATGTCGGTGGCGCTGCGCCCGGCGATCTGGCTGCTCGGCCACTCCACCAACCTGATGGTCCGGCTGTTCGGGGGCGATCCGAAGGCGGGCCGGGGGAGCATGAGTTCGGAGGAGCTGCGCGGCCTGGTCGCGGCCAACACCGAGCTGGGCAGCGACGAGCGCGCGCTGATCGCGGACGTCTTCGCGGCGGGGGAGCGGCAGCTGCGCGAGGTGATGGTGCCGCGCACCGAGGTGACCTTCCTGGACGCGGACCGGATGCTCGCCGAGGTCCGTGAGGAGACCAGCTCCTCGCCGCACTCGCGCTACCCGGTGGTCGAGGGCAGCTACGACGCGGTGGTCGGCTTCGTGCACGTGCGCGACCTGTACGGCGCGCGCGGCGAGCAGGCCGTGCGGGTGCGCGACCTGGCCCGCCCGGTGAAGCTGCTGCCGGCCACCAAGCGGGTGCTGGAGGCGATGGGGGAGATGCGCCGGGAGGGGCACCACCTGGCGATCGTGGTCGACGAGTACGGCGGCACGGCCGGGATCGTCAGCCTGGAGGACCTGGTCGAGGAGGTGATCGGCGAGATCCGGGACGAGTACGACTCGCAGGAGCCGACCACCACCCGCCGGCTGGCCGGCGGCGGCATGGAGCTGGACGGGCTGCTCAACCTCGGCGACTTCACCGAGGAGACCGGCGTCACCGTTCCGGAGGGCCCGTACGAGACGGTGGCCGGCTACGTGGTGGCGGAGCTCGGCCGGCTGCCGCTGGACGGCGACCAGGTGCGGATGGCGGACGGCGTGCTGCTGACGGTGGCCAAACTGGAGGGCCGCCGGATCGCCCGGCTCAGGGTGAGTGCCGTCACACTGTCGCAACCCTCCGCCGAAGACGTTTCCTGAGCGGTCGGTGAAGCTGGAACAATGGCCCGCATGGTCAACGCAGCGGTCAGCGGTCCGGTCAAGGACCGCCCTCGGGTTCTCTCCGGCATCCAGCCCACCTCCGGCTCGTTCCACCTGGGCAACTACCTGGGCGCGGTGCGCCAGTGGGTCGACCTCCAGGAGGCCAACGACGCCTTCTACATGGTGGTCGACCTGCACGCGATCACCGTCGAGCAGGATCCGGCGACCCTCCGCGAGAACACCCGGATCTCCGCCGCCCAGCTGCTCGGCGCCGGGCTGGACCCGGAGCGCTGCACCCTGTTCGTGCAGTCCCACGTGCCCGAGCACGCGCAGCTCGGCTGGGTGATGAACTGCCTCACCGGCTTCGGCGAGGCCGCCCGGATGACCCAGTTCAAGGACAAGTCCGCGAAGCAGGGCAACGACCGCACCTCGGTGGGCCTGTTCACCTACCCGATCCTGCAGATCGCCGACATCCTGCTGTACCAGGCCGACGCGGTGCCGGTCGGCGAGGACCAGCGCCAGCACCTGGAGCTCACCCGCGACCTCGCGGAGCGCTTCAACACCCGCTACGCGCCGACCTTCACCATGCCCAAGCCGTACATCCTCAAGGAGACGGCGAAGATCCTGGACCTCCAGGACCCGACGGCGAAGATGAGCAAGTCGGCCTCCTCGGCCAAGGGCCTGGTCAACCTGCTGGACGAGCCGAAGGCCAGCGCCAAGAAGTTCAGGAGCGCCGTCACCGACACCGGCACCGTCGTCTCCTACGACGAGGAGGGCAAGGCCGGCGTCTCCAACCTGCTGCGGATCCACTCCGCGCTCAGCGGGCAGAGCATCGACCAGCTGGTCGAGCACTTCGAGGGCAGGATGTACGGCGCCCTGAAGACCGAGCTGGCCGAGCTGTTCACCGAGTGGGTGACGCCCTTCCAGAAGCGCACCCAGGGCTTCCTGGAGGACCCGGCCGAGCTGGACCGGGTGCTCGCGGTCGGCGCGGAGAAGGCCCGTGCGGTGGCCTCCGAGACCCTCGAAGCGGTGTACGACCGGATCGGGTTCCTGAAGCCGGCGAGCCCGAGGCCCGCCGCCCCGAAGCCCGCCGAGCGCTGATGCCGCAGACGACCCTCCCCGCTGGTGGCGGCCTCCCCGAGGTCGTCACCATCGGTGTGTCCGTGAGCGTCCCCGAGCCGTTCGGGTCCGAGATCCAGGACGCGCGGGCGGGTCACGGCGACCCGCAGGCGCGGTCCATACCGACGCATGTGACGCTGCTGCCGCCGACCGAGGTGCCGGCCGCCCGGCTGCCCGAGGTCGAGAAGCACCTGGCCGAGGTGGCCGGCACGCACCGGCCGTTCCGGATGCTGCTCAAGGGCAGCGGCACCTTCCGTCCGGTCTCCCCGGTGGTCTTCGTCCGGGTCGAGGAGGGCGCGCACGAGTGCCGGCTGCTGGAGGCCGCCGTCCGCGCCGGGCCGCTCGCCCGGGAGCTGGCCTTCCCCTACCACCCGCACGTGACGGTGGCCCACGGCCTGCCCGAGGACGTCCTCGACCAGGCGTACGAGAAGGCCAGGCCGTTCCTGGCGGCCTTCCCCGTCACCGGGTTCAGCCTCTCCCGCTTCGACGCCGACGCGGTCTGGCGGCCCTGGCGCGCGTACGCGTTCGGGCCGCACTGACAGGGCTGCCGGCGGCGGCGTCCGCTCAGTCGCGCTTCCAGGGGTAGTCGCAGGTCCCCATCGTGCCGGTGTCGGCCGCGGGGGCGGCCTGGTGGGTGGCGTATGGCCGGGGGTCGGCGCACTTGCCGTCCTGGGCGTACTTCGGGCAGGCGCCGTCCGGCTTGCGGATCTGGTGGGCGTACCAGGCCTGGCCGCTGAGCCAGCCGTACTTCGGGTCCTGCGGCATGTAGGCGTCCACGGTGGCCGAGGCGGCCATGCCGCCGAAGAGCAGGCCCGCGGTGAGGACGCCGACGGCGGCGATCCGCGAGCGGTGCAGCGGCCGGCCGGGGCGGGCGGCCGGCTCGGGCAGGGCCCCCAGCCGGCGGTGCAGCCAGCGGCCGGCCAGTACGGCGGCCCAGCCGAGCAGCACCAGCCCGCAGTACTGGAGCTGGTGGAACGTCCGGACGTACAGCTGCACGGCCTGGTCCCGCTCCATGTTCGAGGAGATCCAGAACCGGATCGCCCAGGCGCTGAGGAAGCACGCCGCGGTGACCACCACCGGCGAGCGGTGCAGCCCGAGAGCGAGCGCCACGCCCATGCCGAGCAGCAGCAGCACGGAGAACCAGCCGACCCCGCCGAACTCCCCGGGCGGCGGCCAGGCACCCATCTCGCCGGCGCCCCGGTACGGGTACGGCGACATGGCGATGTAGCCGGGGTCGACCAGCACCATCGGGGAGCACCAGCGGTCCTTCGTCCCGGTCGCACCGAGCAGGACGAGCGTGTACTTGCCGGCCAGGACGGCGAACGCCAGCCCGGCCGCCCCGAGGAACGCGCCGGCCCGGGCCAGCGCGGGCCGGCCGGAGCGCCAGGGGAGGAACACCAGCACCGCCACCAGCAACCCGGGCGCGGACCAGACGTGCCACCCCGCGTACAGCAGGAACAGCAGGGCCAGCGCCGCGCCCAGCACCGCGCCCAGCGTGACCGACTGCCGCAGCGGCCGGCGCGGCGCCCGGCGCAGCACCTGGACGAACTTGCCGAGCAGCGGCACCAGGATGATCAGCGTCAGCGTGCTGTACGGCTTGTAGAGCAGGACGACCGGCAGCGTCGACAGCAGGCCGACGCCGAGCGCCGGGAGCGGACGCAGGAACAGCCGCCAGGACAGGTAGCCCGCCGGGCCGCTCAACGCGATCATCAGCGTCTGGAGCTGCTTCATCGCCAGCGAGGGCTCGCCGCCGGTGAAGTGCACCGCCCACCAGGCCTGCAGGTGCGGCAGCAGCGGCGGGTAGATGTCGGTGAGGTGGCCGGTCCTGATGATGATGGCGGCCCAGTCGGCCAGGTGGCCGTTGTCGTCGCCCTGCCCGGCCAGCGGCCACGGGGTGCCGCTCAGCGCGACCAGGATCCCGGCCGCCAGGAAGCCGCTCGCCAGTCCGGCGATCACCGCGCAGGCCACCCGGACCACCCGCCGGTGCAGCCGGCCGCGGCCGTGGAAGGCGGTCGCGGTGACGGCGGCGAGCAGCGGCAGGCCGACTGCCGTCAGCCGGAACTGAAGCGTCGCCAGCCCGCTGACCTGGCCGACCCGGGTGGTCGGATTCACGTGGACGGTGACGGCCCAGTAGGCGAACAGCAGGGCCGCGGCGCAGGAGACGGCTGCCTCGGCGAGGGCGCTCAGCAGCCGGCGGGGCGGTCGCCCGAGGAATGCGGCCGCGGGTGCGCGGAGACCTCCCGCACGCGGTCGCGGCGCAAGGGTGGTGACAGTGGACACGTGGTACTCCGGGCACGGTTCGGACAGCGGGGGCGGTCGGGCGCGGGTGGCGCGCCGTCAGCCCAGGGCCAGCATGCGGTCGGCCACCCGGCGGGCGGCGGCGCCGTCGTCGAGGTGGCAGTGGACGGCGCGGAACCGCTCGTAGCGGGCGGCGTGGTCGCCCGGCAGGCGACCGGAGTCCGCGAGTTCCCTGAGAGCCGTCAGCAGCCCGGCCGAGGTGGGGATCAGCGGGCCGGGCGCCTCGGCCTCGAAGTCGAAGTAGAAGCCGCGCAGGGTGTCGCGGTAGTGCTCCAGGTCGTACGTGAAGAACAGCAGCGGCCGGCCGGTGATCGCGAAGTCGAACATGATCGACGAGTAGTCGGTGACCAGTGCGTCGGCGATCAGCAGCAGGTCCTGGACGTCCGGGTAGTCGCCGACCTCGTACAGGAAGCCGTCGCCGGCTCCCGGCAGCGGCTCCCGCACGTGCGCGTGCGGGCGGACCAGCAGGACGTGGTCCCCGCCCAGCGCGGCGCGGGCGGCGTCCAGGTCCAGGCGCAGGCCCAGGTGGAAGCCGTCCCCGTTGTCGCGCTGCTGGTCCTCGCGCCAGGTGGGGGCGTAGAGCAGCACCCGCTTGCCGTCGGGGATGCCGAGCCGGCGCCGGACGGCGGCGGCCGCCGCGGCGTCCGGCGCCGCGAGCACGTCGTTGCGGGGATAGCCGGCCTCCAGGATCTCGCCGTCGAACCGGAAGGCCCGGCGCAGCACCGGGGTGGCGAACGCGCTGGGGGACAGCAGCAGGCTCCAGTGCGGGGACTCCCGGTCGAGCTGCTCCAGGTAGCCGTTGTCGGCGAGCCAGGGGTTCTCCACGTCGTGGGCGATCCGCTTGAGCAGTGAGCCGTGCCAGGTCTGCACGACGACCTGGCCGGGGCGGCGCTCCAGGAAGTCGGGGAAGTGGGTGTTGCCGACCAGGTAGCGGCTGGTCGCCATCGCCTCGTACCACTCCGGGCTCCAGATCCGCACCGCCCGCACGCCGGCGGGCAGCTCGGCCTGGGCGTCGTCGACCGTCCAGAGGTGCTCCAGCGGCGCGTCGCGGCGGACGAGCTCGGCGTGCACGGCACGCGGGGAGTCGGCGTAGCCGCGCCCGCCGAAGACGTCGTAGAGCACGGTGTCGCGCACCGGCTTCCGGCGGGCGGCGGGGTAGGCCTCGCCGCGCAGCCGCTCCTGGGTGTACGCGCTGCGCTCGGCGGCGCTCAGGACCGGGGTGGAGTCCAGCAGCAGGGTGTCGTGCCAGCGGCGCTGGACGAGCACCTGCTTGCCGCCGGCCTCGGCGGCGGCCGGCAGGGCGGGCAGCGCGGCGGGTGCGGCGATCAGCGGGCGTTCGGGGCCGGCGCCGCCGGCCGGGCGCAGGACGGGCTCCCAGATGCCCTTGCGCAGCGGCAGCGGGCTGCCGCCCGGGCCGGTGACGGTGGCGGGCAGCTCGACCAGGAACCGGTCGCCCTCGCCGAGGCCGACGGGGTGGCGGACCTCCCCGGTGCCGTTGCCGTGCCGCAGGACGAGTTCCAGCGGGCCGTTCCCCGGGCGCGGACAGCTGCCGGACAGCTCGAAGCCGTCGCCCCGGGCGGTGATCCGGTCGACCAGAGCGGCCCCGGGGCGGACGCACAGCTGGAGCCGGCCGTCGGCGAGGTGCTTGAGGTACAGCACCCGGTCGGGGGCCGGCAGCGCGTGCTGGCCGCTGACCGGTCCGCCGCGCTCGTCCAGCACGGGCGCCTCGGCGGCGCCGTCGGGGCCGGCCAGCTCGACGTCCCAGTGTTCGAGGTCGCCCGCGCCCCGGCCGTCCGCCGTGAACGGTGCGAACGGCAGCCGCACAGCGAAGCCGTCGCCGTCGGCGCCCCGCACGGGCAGGTCGAGGACGGCGTCCGACTCCCGGTGCCGCAGTCGCAGCACGCCGCCCGCCGCCCCGCCCCGGGCGCTCCCACGCAGCTCCAGGCCGCCGTCGGCCGGCCCGGCCGAGGTGAGCCGGACGCGCGGGCGCTCGACCCGCAGCCGCAGGGCCCCGTCGCGGAAGTAGGGCTGGATTCGCACCTCGCCGTCGGCCCAGCGGGCCGGAGGGTACTCGCCGGAGCCGCACCAGTGCGGGGCGAGCGTGCCCTCCTGGCGGCGCACCCGGGTGGGGCGCGGGCGGGTGAACAGGGTGGCCCCGACCTGCCAGTCGCCCTCCGTCCAGCCGCCGGCGGACTTCAGGCGCCGCGGCTCGACGACGGCCGTGAACCCCGACCAGTCGTGGTTGTGCAGGGGCTGTGCGCTGTCGTCGGTGACCTCGGGGAGATACCGGGGCCTGGTCCGGAGGGTCAGCCGGTGCTCCCCGTGCTCCGACTGCAGGGTCAGCCAGGTCCAGGCGCTGCCCCGGTACGAGGTGTCCAGGTCGGCGGGCCGGGCGTAGCCGGTGAGCTCCAGCCCGCGCTGCACCCAGCGGGCCCGCAGCAGGCCGAACTCGGGCTCGTCGCCGTGGGTTTCCTGCGGCGCCGCGACGGTGAGCGAGCGCGGGAGCAGACGGCGGGTGGTGACAGGCATGGGAGAGGTCCTTCGTGGCGGCAGACCCGGCCATGGCGGTGGCCGAGGGCCCGTCGGTGACCTGTCGGGGATCCGGAGATGCCGGTGAGGTGTGCGGAATGACGGGCCGAACGGCCATCCCACCTTGCGCGGGCGCCCCAGGTCAACTGATTGTCCCCGTGAACATCCTGGGAGATTCGTTTACGAAACACTTGTTCGATAAGTGATCCGGAAGGCAATGCGCGGGACAAGAGCCTGTAGGGGTCCGGTAAAGGCCCGGATGTGCGAAGGCACCCGGCGCGATCCGCTCGCGCCGGGTGCCTGTGCTCGTCGTCCCTGTGCTCCTTGTCTACCGCTGGCGGAGCAGCCCGTCCACGACGCGGGCGGCGGCGCCGCCGTCGTCCAGCTCGCAGTACGCCTCCCGGAAGGCGCGGTACCGCTCCGCGTGCTCGGCGGTGACCTCGTCCAGCCTGCCCAGTGCGGAGACCAGCTCCTCGGAGGTGGCCAGCAGCGGACCGGGGGCCTCGGCCTCCAGGTCCAGGCTGAAGCCGCGCAGGTTGTCGCGGTAGTGCTCCAGGTCGTAGGTGAAGAACAGGATCGGCTTGCCGGTGCCGGCGAAGTCGAACAGCGCCGACGAGTAGTCGGTGACCAGCACGTCCGCGATCAGCAGCAGGTCGGCCATGTCGGGGTAGCTGCCGACGTCCCAGACGTAGCCGTTGCCGGCGCCGGGGATCTGCCCCTGCATCTGGTGGTGGCCGCGGACCAGCAGGACCTGGTCGTCGCCGAGCGCGGCCTGCGCCGCGGCGAGGTCGAGCCGGATGTCGAGCTGGTAGCCGCCGTTCGGGCGGCGCCGGTCCTCACGGAAGGTCGGCGCGTACAGCACGACCTTCTTGCCCTGCGGCAGGCCCAGCCGCTCGCGGATCTGGTCCGCGGCCTTCTCCCGGTCGGGCGCGTGCAGGATGTCGTTGCGCGGGGAGCCGGTCTCCAGGATCTCGCCCTGGAACCCGAACGCCCGCCGCAGCACCGGCGTCGAGAAGCGGTTGCCCGAGACCAGCAGGCTCCAGTGCTCGACCTCCCGGTCGAGCTGCTTCAGGTAGTTGTTGTCGATGAACCAGATCTTCGCGAAGTCGTGGCCGATCTGCTTCAGCGGCGTGCCGCTCCAGGTCTGCAGCAGCACCTGGCCGGGGCGGCGGGTGTAGAAGTCGGGCAGGTGCCCGCTGGTCACGATGTACTTCGCGGTGGCCAGCGCCTCGAACCACTCGGGGCTCCACTGCCGCAGGGCGGTCGCCGTCTGCGGCAGCTCGGACTGCAGGTCCTCGACGCCCCAGAGGTGCTCCAGCGGCAGCCCGCGGCGCACCAGCTCCTCGTGGACGGCCCGGGGCGAGTCCGCGTAGTGCCCACCCGCCGGGACGTGGTAGAGCACGGTGTCGCGGATGGTGCGCCGCTGGGCGGCCGGGTAGTCGGTGGTGCGCATCTGGCGCTGCCGGTAGCCGCTGCGCTCCTCCGGGAGCAGCGCGGAGTGCGACTCCATCGCGAGCCCGTCGTAGTGGCGGCGCTCCAGCGCGATCCGCTTGCCGCGCGAATCGACCTCCAACGGAAGGACCGAGAAGCAGTCGGGGGTCACCAGGGCGAGCGGCCACTCGGTCTCCGGGGCGCTTCCGGCCGGCCGGAAGAAGACCTCCCAGGTGCCCTGCGGCAGCGGCACCCGGCCGGTGAACGAGGCGGTCGGCACGCACGGCAGCGCGGCGCGGAACCGGCCGTCGGCGATCTCGACCGGGTAACTGTGCTCCTCGTCGCGCCAGGAGTGGCGGATCCCCACCTCGTAGCGGTGCGTCCCCGGCAGCGGGAAACTGCCGCTGAGCAGGTAGCCGTCCTCGCCGCGGGCGGTGATGCTCTCGACCACCGGCTGCAGTACCTGGTCGGCGAACTGCAGGAACCCGGTGGGGGAGGGCTTGGAGTACAGCGCGCGCCGCTCACCCGGGGCCGCGGCGGGGTTCAGCGCCAGGTTGAGCGGCGCCGGCGGCATCCGGTCGTCGAGGACCACCGGGACGGTGCTGCCGTCGACGAGCAGGAGCTCGGTGTCCCAGCGGTCGCGGGCCCGGTCCTCGGCGACCGGGTCGAGGGCCGCCCAGGCCTCGCGGACCTCGGTCAGCTCGGCGGTGCGGAAGACGGCGGTGAACGGCTGGGTCTGGCCGGCCGGCACGCCGAGCTCCAGCGGGAACGTGAGCGCGCGGTCCGACTCCACGTGGAGCAGCCGCAGCTGCGCGCCCGCGAGGTCCGGGCCGGTGCGCACGGTGCCGGTGACCTCGACCTGCCCGCCGGTGGCGGCCAGCGCGGTCACCCGGGCGCGGACGTTCTCCACCCGCAGGTAGACGAAGTTGTCCTTGACCCACGGCACCACCCGGACGTCCTGCTCGACCCAGTGCGCGGGCAGGTAGGCGGCGCTGTCGCTCCAGCCGGCCGAGATCCGGCCCTTGAAGACGCCGCCCTTGCCGGCGCCGGCGACCAGCACCCGCCAGTTGCCGTCCTTCCACCGGCCGCGGTGCTTGAGCCGCTTCGGGTCGATGGAGGCGGTGAAGCCTGCCCAGTCGCAGCTGTACAGGTCGTGCGGGCTGCTGGAGGTGGCCTCCGGGCTGTACTGGGCCCTGGTCTGCACGGCGAGCACCCGGCGGCCCTTGGCCTCGCGCAGGACGAGCACCTTGACCATGTCGTGCCGGTTCTCGGCGCCCAGGTGCTCGGGGAAGGCGTGCCCGGTCAGTTCGAGCTTGCCGTCCACCCAGGCCGACCCGTAGAGCCGGCTGCGCATGACCACGGAGCTCTCGAGCCGCAGCACGTCGGCGGGCACGCTCTTGCGCCCGCCGCGCAGGAACGGGTAGTCGGCGTACGGGCGCAGCAGGCCGCGGGCGGGGGCCGCGCCGTTGCTCTTGCCCTCGTACTCCATCTGCTCGACGAACTCGTCGATCCGGCCCTGCAGGGTCAGGTGGTACTTCAGCCGCAGCGGGGCCCGCAGCTTGCGGACCTGCTCCGGGCCGATCGCCCGCAGCAGCCGGCCGACGCTGTCGCGGTAGGCGTCGCGGTACTCCTGGTCGCCGTCCACCACCGACCAGAAGAACATCGGGATCTCCTCGACGAGGGTGTTCTCGTCGTAGGAGCGCAGGTACTCGGCGAAGCGCGGCTCGGGCTGCTTCTTCAGCCAGGCGCGGACCAGCTCGACCGACTTGACGCGGTCGATGAGCCCCTTGGGGTTGGTGCGCATCTGGGTGATCGACATCTCGCCGACCTCGCGCTCGCGCCAGTGGTAGATCGGCTCGGTGAGCACGTCCACGCTGCGGGCGTAGTAGTGGTGCGGCACGCTGACCGGGGCGTCCTCGTACAGGATGCCCTCGGGGTAGAGCAGGCCGACCTCGTCGAAGAACGAGCGCCGGTACACCTTGTTCCACGCGGTGCGGTCGGTGACCAGCGCCGGGATCTCGGTGATGTGGGTCTTGAGGCGGGTCTCCTTGAACGGCCGGACGTGCCCGTTGGACTGGTAGTACCCGACGGCCCGGAAGCGCAGCACGTTGCCGGTGACGAAGTCGGAGCCGGTCTCGTCGAGCGTGCTGATCATCAGCTCGTACGCGCTGGGCGGCATCGAGTCGTCGCTGTCGACGAAGCAGAGGAACTCGGAGCCCTCGGTCACGTTCCGGATGCCGGTGTTGCGGGCCGCGCCGAGGCCCTTGTTCACCTGCTGCACCAGCCGGAACCGGGAGTCCTTGGCCGCGTAGGCCTTGGCAAGGGCCGCGCTGCCGTCCTTGGAGCCGTCGTCGACCATGACGACCTCGAAGTCCTCGAAGGTCTGGGCGGCGATCGAGTCCAGACATTCCACGAGGTAGCGCTCGACGTTGTAGATCGGGACGACGATGGAGAGGCGGGGAGCCATCGGCTACGCGGGCCTTTCAATTGGGGGAGCGAACGCGACCGGTCTTGATCTGCGGTGCCGGTCACATCGTCCGGCCGCACACGTGCCTGGATCCTACCCGCCGGGCCTGCCGCCTCCCGGGCCCGACTCCGCGCCCCGCCCGCGGACCGCCCGTCCGGCCTGGAATGATGGCCCGATGCCCCGCTTCAGCGTGATCGTCCCCGTCCACCGGGTGGAGGAGTACCTCCCCGAGTGCCTCGAATCGGTGCTCGGGCAGTCCTTCGCGGACTTCGAACTGATCGCGGTGGACGACCGCTCCCCGGACGGCTGCGGTGCGATCCTGGACGCGGCGGCCCGGCGCGACGAGCGCGTGCGCGTCCTGCACCTGCCGGAGAACGTCGGCCTCGGCCGGGCCCGCAACGCCGGGCTGGAGCACGCCACCGGCGACTACGTGCTCTTCCTGGACAGCGACGACACCTACACCCCCGGGCTGCTCCAGGCCGTCCACGACCGGCTGCGCGACTGCGCCGACCCGGACATCCTGGTCCACGACTACGCCCGCACGTACGCCGACGGCCGGGTCGTCCGGGCCGCCTCGGCCGCCGTGTTCGGCCGCCCCGGCTCCGACGTCTTCACCCTCGACGAGCGGCCCGACCTGCTCGAACTGCTCCAGGTGGTGTGGAACAAGGCCTACCGCCGGGACTTCGTCGCCGAGCAGGGCCTGACCTTCCCGGCCGGCTACTACGAGGACACCCCCTGGACGTACCCGGCGCTCCTGGCGGCCGGCCGGATCACCCTGCTCGACCGGGTCGGCGTGCACTACCGCCAGCGCCAGGAGGGCGGGAACATCCTCGCCACCGCGAGCCGCAAGCACTTCGACGTGTTCGACCAGTACGACCTCGTCTTCGCCTTCCTCGACCGCCGCCCCGACCTGGTGCACTGGCGGCCGGTCGTCTACGGGCGGATGCTGCACCACCTCAACACCGTGGTCAGCCGGCCCGGCCGGATCCCGCCCCGCGACCGCCGGGAGTTCTTCCGCCGCGCGGCCGAGCACTGCGCCCGGCTGCGGCCGGCCGGCTACCGGCCCCCCGCCGGCGCGGCCGGCCTGCGCACCGAACTGCTCAGCCAGGGCCGCTACACCTCGTACCAGGCCGTCCGGGCGCTGGCCCGCACTCGCAGGCTGGTCGCCCGCGGCTGAGACGGGCGGCTGAGACCGGCGGCCGGGGCCGGGGCGCCTCAGCCGCTCCGGGCACCGCGGCCGGTATAACGGGACGAACCGCCGGATCCCGGCCGCCCCGGGCCTGCGGGCAGGCCGGCCCGACCCGAGGGCAGGGGCCCGCTGTGGAATTCCTCACCCGCCTCCCGGTGGTCGGCCCGCTCGCCGCCCGGGTGCTGCGCAGCCGTCCGTACCGGGTCTACGAGCACTTCACCGCCACCAAGGGCAACCGCCTGGCCGGCGCGATCACCTTCTTCGGGTTCCTCGCGCTCTTCCCGCTGCTCACGGTGGCCCTGGCGATCGCGGTCGCGGCACTCACCCCCGGCCGGGTCCAGGACCTCCAGCAGCGCATCGAGGACCAGCTGCCCGGCCTGTCCGACTCGCTGGACCTGAACTCACTGGTCGCGAACGCCGGCACGGTCGGGGCGATCAGCGGGATCCTGCTGCTGCTCTCCGGACTCGGCTGGGTCGACACCATGCGCGGCGCGATCCGGGACGTCTGGCTGCTGCCCGAGGAGACCGCCAATCCGCTGCTGCGCAAGGGCTGGGACTGCCTGGTGCTGTTCGGTCTCGGCCTGGTCAGCCTGTTCTCGCTGGCCGCCTCCGCCGCCGGCACCACCCTCGCCGGACGGCTCGCCGACCAGCTCGGACTCGACCGCAGCGGCCCCGGCGGCTACCTGCTCACCGCCGTCGGCCTGCTGATCGCGATCGCCTCGGACATGGTGCTCTTCGCCTACCTGCTGGCACCGTTCCCCCGGATCACCGACCAGCGCCGGCGCAGCCTGCTGGAGGGCGCGCTGATCGGCGCGGTCGGTTTCGAGCTGCTGAAGCTGCTGCTCGCCTCCTACCTCGGCTCGGTCGCGGGCCGCAGCCTGTACGGGGCCTTCGGAGTCCCGGTGGCCCTGCTGCTCTGGATCAACTTCGTCTGCCGGCTCCTGATGTACTGCGTCTCCTGGACGGCGCTGGCCGACCCGCGGGCCGCCCGCGAGCGGGCCCGGGAGCAGGCCCGCCGCGCCCTGGAGGCGGCCGACGAGGAGGATCCCGGGCTCGGTCCTACCTCTCGCACGGCGTCGGACAAGTGACTAGTCTCACAGTTCACTATCAGCCTCAGCGTCAGTCGGCCGCGGCGGTACCCCACCGCGCGCCGCAGACACCTGGAGATGCCCGTGACGAGCGCCGAAATCCACGCCACCGCTGCCGGACGACCTGCTCCACGGCGCCTGGACGACGTCCCCGGTTGGTTCTGGCCGGTCGACCAGTTGCTCTTCACCCGGTTGCTGGAAGGGCAGACCGCCGCCGGGACGGCCGGTGACCTGCTGGAGCTCGGCACCTATCTGGGGCGCAGCGCCATCCTGATAGGCCGGCACCTGCAGCCCTCCGAGACCTTCACGATCTGCGACCTATTCGACTCGGACGCCCCCGACGCGGCGAACGCCGACGAGATGGCCTCCTCGTACCGCAAGACGCTCACCCGGCAGGCCTTCGAGGCCAACTACCTGGCGTTCCACCCCGCGCTCCCGGAGATCGTCCAGGCGCCGACCTCGGCGCTGGCGGACGGCCGGGTGGCTGCGGAGAGCTGCCGTTTCGTCCACATCGACGCCTCCCACCTGTACGAGCACGTCGCCGGTGACGTGCAGGTCGCCCGGGCGGCGCTCGGCAAGGGCGGGGTGGTGGTCTTCGACGACTACCGCTCGGTGCACACCCCCGGTACGGCCGCGGCGGTCTGGGAGGCCGTCTTCGCGCACGGGCTGCGCCCGGTCGCTCTCAGCCCGGAGAAGTTCTACGGCACCTGGGGCGATCCGGTGGCCGTGCAGGAGATGCTGCTCCGGCACGACTGGGAGCAGGAGGGCTGGAGCCTGGCCCGCGACACCATCGCCGGCTTCGAGGTGGTCCGCTTCTTCGGGGACGGACGCAGTCCGGCCGATCCGCCGCCCGGGGCAGCCGCCGTGGCGCCGGCCGGGGCAGCGTCCGAACGGGCGGCCGCCCCGCGGGCGAGGACGGCCCCGGCGCCCCGGTCCAAGGGCCGCCGGATAGCCATCGACCTCCTGCCCCCGATGGCCACCAGGGCGGTGCGCAGGCGCCTGCAGGCCGCCCGGGAGCGCAAGGCCCCCTGAGGCCGCCCGCAGGCGGGCCCGGTCAGGGCTGTCCGGGCCGCTCCGCACGCTCCCGTGCGGCGGCCGCGACGACCGCCCGGCGGCGGCGGACCAGCAGGAACACCACCGCGCCCGCCAGAGCCGCGCACAGGGCCAGTGCGGGCCCGTCGCTGACCCCGGCCGGGGCGGACGCCGCCGGCGGCGCGGCCCTGCGGTCGGGATCGTCCACGTGGTCGCCGCTCGTCCCGCCCGCCTGTCCGGTGCCCGTGGCGGCGCGGTCGGTCGGCGCGGGCACCGGCGCGGGGTCGGGCCCGGAGGCCCGCTCGTCCACCAGCTGCCCGACCGGGGTGACCTTGCCGGCGGCGGCGAAGCCCCAGTCGAGGAGCGCGGCCGTCTCGTCGTACACCTTCTGGTAGGTGGTGGGGTGCATCACCGTGACCAGCAGGGTGCGGCCGTTCCGTTCGGCCGCACCGACGAAGGTGGAGCCGGCGTTGGTGGTGAAACCGTTCTTCACGCCGATCAGGCCCTGGTACTTGCCGAGCAGCCGGTCGGTGTTGGCGATCCCGAAGCTCCCGCGCTGCCCGGTCTTCTTGTCGACCGCGCCGGGGAACTGCGCGTCGCGGGTCGCGCAGTAGGCCCGGAAGTCCGGGTTGCGCAGGCCGGCCCGGGCGAACAGCGTCAGGTCGTACGCCGAGGACACCTGCCCGTCCTGGTCGTAGCCGTCCGGGGAGATGACGTGGGTGTCGTGGGCCTGCAACGCGTCCGCGCGGGCCTGCATCTGGGCGACGGTCTGCTCGACCCCGCCGTTCATGTGCGCGAGGACGTGCACGGCGTCGTTCCCGGAGCTGAGGAAGACCCCGCGCCAGAGGTCCTCGACCCGGTAGTCCAGGTCCTCCTTGATGCCCACCAGGCTGCTGCCCTGCCCGAGGCCGGTCAGCTCGTTCGCGGTGACCTTGTGCACCGTCTCCCGGTCGAACTTCGGCAGCACGGTGTCCGCGAAGAGGATCTTCATGGTGCTCGCCGGCGGCAGTCCCAGGTGCGGGTTGTTCGCCGCCAGCACCTCACCCGAGGTGGCGTCGGCGACTATCCACGACTTCCCGGTGAGATCCCCGGGCAGCGCGGGGGCGCCGGACTGCGGCGAGACCTGGACGCCCGCCAGGCCGAGCCGCTCGCCGCCGATCGCCGGAGGTGGCGGCGGCGGGTCCTCGGCCGGGGCGGCGACGGCGGCCGGAGCCGCGCAGAGCGAGGCGGCGGCGCCGAGGGCGGCCAGCCGCTGTGCGAATTGACGGCGTGTTTGCACCCGCAGACCGTACCCGTATTCGGATCCGGCGGTCCGCGCCAGGGTCGATGTCGCCCGCAGGAGGGGTCCCGGCAGGGCCGTCCGGCCGACTGCGCATACTGGGGACGGGCCCGTTCCCGGCCCTGTCCACAGCCCCAGAGGACCGCAACCATGAAGCTCAGCCGCCGTACGTCCTGGTTCCTGACCGCCTTCGGCGTCTGGTCGATGATCATCTGGGTGACCTTCGTGAAGAACCTGTGGAAGGACTCCGGCGGTCAGGCCTTCACCGACGGCGACCACGCGCAGCCGACCGCCTTCTTCTGGATCCACCTCACCCTCGCGGTGACGTCCTTCGTCCTCGGCGTGCTGGTCGGCCTGGTCGGTGTCCGCGGCCTGCGGGCGGGCCGCAAGCAGCAGTTGCCGGGCTGACGCTATATCCGTTGCTCCGGTCCGTTCCGCCCTGACAGGATCCTCGCTCGTACGCAGACAACGAACGAACGTGCGAAGAATCGGGAGTGGAAACCGCTCAATGGCAACGAACCGTCAGTTCCGCCGGCTCGCCTCCGCGGCCGTGATCGTCCTCGCGGCCGGCGTGATCGCCGCGCCCGGCGCGGCAGCGGCCGCCGCAGACAAGCCCACTGTCACGGACCCGAAGGCCGCGCCCGCACCGGGCTTCGCCTCGACCGGCGTCTCCACCGACGCCTGCGACCCGACCACGACCCCCGGCTGGCTCGGCCTCAGCACCGGCGGTCCGACGCTGACCGCCGTCGTCCAGGCGGGCACCGACAACACGACGGCGATCAGCACGCGCTTCGTGGTCAAGGACGTCTCGGGCGCCGAGCCGGAGCGGGTCTTCCGCGGGGACACCCCGGCAGGCGCGCCCGGCCGGGTGAGCATCCAGGCCACCGGGCTGGCCGACGGCCGCTCCTACGCCTGGCACGCCAAGGCCTTCCAGGGCGAGCGCCACTCGAAGCCGACCGCCGACTGCCACTTCCGGCTCGACCTGCGGGCGCCCGGCCTCACCGTGGCCTCCACCGACTTCCCGGCGAGCGGCTCCGGCGCCCAGCCGCTGAAGTACGCCGGCGAGACCGGCACCTTCACCATCACCGGCACCGACCCGGCCCCGGCCGGCGGCCAGGCCTCCGGCGTGGCGTGCTACCAGTACGCCCTGGCCCCGGCCGGGCTGAGCGTCGGCAAGCACTGCGGCGACCCCGGCACGGTGGCGGCGGCCGCCGACGGCGGCGCGGCCGTCCAGGTGAAGCCGGCCGACTGGGGGAGCAACGTGCTCGCCGTCCAGGCGGTGGACAACGCCGGCAACGTCTCGCAGCCCGTCTCGTACTCCTTCTACGCGCCGTGGGACAACCGGCCCAAGCCGAGTGCCGACGGCGATGTCGACGGCGACGCCGTGCCGGACATCCTGCTGCCGGACGCGGCCGGCAACCTCCAGATCATCAGTGCCGCCGCGACCGGCACCGCGCCCTCGTCCGTCGTCCCGGCCGCGCTCGCCCCCGGGGGGTCACGCACGTGGACGGGGACGGAGGTGCTGCACCGCGGTTCGACCGCCTCGCACGCACCGGTCGACGACCTCCTCGTCCGGGCCCCGGGCAACCCCGGCACGCTCTACGCCTACCGGAACTTCGCCTCGGGCGACTTCGGCTCCCAGTACCCGGTCCTCGCCGACCACCCGGATGCGACGAGCTGCTACGACCTCGGCGCGGCACCGGTCGACTGCCCCGCCGGCTACGCCGAGGACTGGTCGGCCGCCGAGCAGCTGGTCGCGCTCGGCAACGCCTACGCGCCGGACCGGAACATGCCGGTGCTGGTCTCGGTGGAGCACGGCAACCTCCTGGCGTACTACCCGGGCAGCTTCTCCTACTCGGCCGTCCAACTGCTCACCACCACCGGCACCTGGACGGGCTACGACCTGATCGCGCCCGGCGCCGACGCCGGCGGCAACCTGGCGCTCTGGGCCCGCGAGCGGGCCACCGGGCAGCTGCACGCCTACCCGATCCCGAAGAAGGCGGACGGCACCCTCGACTTCGGCGCCCTGGCCGACCCGGCCGCCGGCGTGGTCGCGGACGGCTTCACCGTCGGCGCCTACCCGGTGCTCGGCAGCTCCGGTGACGGCGACGGCGACGGCGCACCGGACCTGTGGGCCGTCACGGCCGGCCGGCACCTGGTGACCTTCAGCGGCCACACCGCCCCGAAGGACCTCGGCGCCCTGCGCTGACGCACGACAGCTGAGGGCCCGTCCGGACGGATCCGGACGGGCCCTCAGCTGTGCGGGTGCTCCTAGAAGCGGCGGGTCACCAGGGCCCGCTTCACTTCCTGGATCGCCTTGGTGACCTCGATGCCACGCGGGCAGGCCTCCGAGCAGTTGAAGGTGGTGCGGCAGCGCCACACGCCCTCACGGTCGTTCAGGATCTCCAGCCGCTGCTCCGCACCCTCGTCGCGCGAGTCGAAGATGAAGCGGTGCGCGTTGACGATCGCGGCCGGGCCGAAGTACTGGCCGTCGTTCCAGAACACCGGGCAGGACGACGTGCACGCGGCGCACAGGATGCACTTGGTGGTGTCGTCGAAGCGCTCGCGGTCCTCGGCGGACTGCAGGCGCTCGCGCGTCGGCTCGTTCCCGCCGGTGATCAGGAACGGCATGACGTCCTTGTACGCCTGGAAGAACGGGTCCATGTCGACGATCAGGTCCTTGAGGACCGTGAGGCCCTTGATGGCCTCGATGGTGATCGGCTTCTCGGGGTTGACGTCCTTGATCAGGGTCTTGCAGGCCAGCCGGTTGCGGCCGTTGATCCGCATCGCGTCCGAGCCGCAGATCCCGTGCGCACAGGAACGGCGGTACGTCAGGGTGCCGTCCTGCTCCCACTTGACCTTGTTCAGCGCGTCCAGGACGCGCTCCTTCGGGTCCAGGGTGAGCTGGTAGTCCACCCACACCGGATCCGGGTGCTCCTCCGGGTTGAACCGGCGGATGCGCAGGGTCACGGTGATCAGCTTGACGCCACCGGCCTCGGCCGCGTCCAGAGCGGCCGAGTGCTGCTCCACAGTCGGAGTGCTCATCAGTACTTACGCTCCATCGGCTGGTAGCGGGTGGTGACGACCGGCTTGTAGTCCAGGCGGATCGAGGTGGTGCCGTCCTCGGCGACCTCCTGGTACGCCATGGTGTGCTGCATGAACTTCACGTCGTCACGGGTCGGGAAGTCCTCGCGGTAGTGGCCGCCGCGCGACTCCTCGCGGGCCAGCGCGGAGACCGCCAGCACCTCGGCCAGGTCGAGCAGGTTGCCCAGCTCGACGGCCTCCAGGAGGTCCGTGTTGTAGCGGAACCCCTTGTCCTGGATCGCGACGTGCTTGTACCGCTCACGCAGCCCGGCGATGTCCTCGACGGCCTGCTTCAGGGTCGCGCCGGTGCGGTAGACCATGGCGTTGGTGTCCATGGTCTCCTGCAGCTCCTTGCGGATCTGCGCGACGGACTCGGTGCCGGTCGACTCCCGGAGGCCGTCGACGAGCGCCTGGACCTTCTCGGCCGGGTTCTCCGGCAGGTCGGTGTAGCCGACCGTGGACGAGTAGTTCGCCGCGGCGATGCCCGCCCGCTTGCCGAACACGTTGATGTCCAGCAGCGAGTTGGTGCCGAGCCGGTTGGCGCCGTGCACGGACACGCAGGCGACCTCGCCGGCCGCGTACAGGCCCGGGACGACGTCCGTGTTGTTGCGCAGGACCTCACCCTCGACGTTCGTCGGGATGCCGCCCATCGCGTAGTGCGCGGTGGGCTGGATCGGGATCGGGTCCGTGTAGGGCTCGATGCCGAGGTAGGTGCGCGCGAACTCGGTGATGTCCGGGAGCTTGGCGTCCAGCTGCTCCGGCGGGAGGTGCGTCAGGTCCAGGTAGACGTGGTCGCCGTCCGGACCGCAGCCGCGACCCTCGCGGATCTCGGTGTAGATGGCACGCGAGCACACGTCACGGGACGCGAGGTCCTTCATGACGGGGGCGTAGCGCTCCATGAAGCGCTCGCCGTCCTTGTTGCGCAGGATGCCGCCCTCGCCACGCGCGCCCTCGGTGAGGAGGATGCCCATGCGCCAGATGCCCGTCGGGTGGAACTGGAAGAACTCCATGTCCTCCAGCGGCAGGCCGCGGCGGTACACCAGGGCCTGGCCGTCACCGGTGAGGGTGTGGGCGTTCGAGGTGACCTTGAAGAACTTGCCGGTGCCGCCCGAGGCGAAGACGACCGACTTCGCCTGGAAGACGTGGATCTCGCCGGTGGCCAGCTCGTAGGCGACGACGCCCGCGGTCCGGCCCTCGTTGATCAGCAGGTCCAGGACGTAGAACTCGTTGAAGAACTCGACGCCGTGCTTGACGCAGTTCTGGAACAGCGTCTGGAGGATCATGTGACCGGTGCGGTCCGCCGCGTAGCAGGAGCGGCGCACGGCCGCCTCGCCGTGGTTGCGGGTGTGTCCGCCGAAGCGGCGCTGGTCGATCCGGCCGGCCTCGGTGCGGGAGAAGGGCAGGCCCATCTTCTCCAGGTCGAGGACGGCGTCGATGGCCTCCTTGCACATGATCTCGGCGGCGTCCTGGTCGACCAGGTAGTCACCGCCCTTGACCGTGTCGAAGGTGTGCCACTCCCAGTTGTCCTCCTCGACGTTGGCGAGGGCGGCGCACATGCCGCCCTGGGCCGCGCCGGTGTGGGACCGGGTGGGGTAGAGCTTGGTCAGCACGGCGGTACGGCTGCGCTGGGTCGACTCGATGGCCGCGCGCATGCCGGCGCCGCCCGCGCCGACGATGACTGTGTCGTACTGGTGAATCTGCATGGGGGTGTTAGCTCGCCTCTGGCCTCTGCCGATTAGATGCTGAGTTAGATGTTGGGGTCGAAGGTGAAGATCACCAGCGTCCCGAGCAGCACGGTGAAGACCGTGGCAACACCCATCAGCGTCTTCAGCCAGAGCCGGGTGGAGTCCTTCTCGGCGTAGTCGTTGATGACCGTGCGCATGCCGTTGGAGCCGTGCAGCATGGCCAGCCACAGCATCAGCAGGTCCCAGCCCTGCCAGAACGGCGAGGCCCAGCGGCCCGCCACGAAGGCGAAGCCGATCTTGGAGACGCCGCCGTCGAGCACCAGCATGATCAGCAGGTGGCCGAGGATCAGCACGACCAGCACGACACCCGACAGGCGCATGAACAGCCAGGCGAGCATCTCGAAGTTGGTCCGGGTCCGGCGCGGGGTCTTCTTCGTCCGGGTCCGGGGCGGCTCGACGACGAAGGCGTCGGCCGGGTTCCCGGTACCGAGACCCCGGCCGGTGTGGGCCTGGGCGGAGGGAACCACCACGGCGTCGGTGTAGGTGTAGTCCGTAGGCATGCCGGTCACTTCCCGAACCAGTTGGTCAGCGTGTGCTGAAGGATCGGGTAGAAGGCGCCGGCCATCAGGACGACCCAGACACCCACGACGCTCCAGAGCATCTGCTTCTGGTACTTCGGGCCCTTCGACCAGAAGTCCACGGCGACGACCCGCAGGCCGTTCAGCGCGTGAAACAGGATGGCGGCCACCAGGCCGTACTCCAGCAGGTTCACGAGCGGCGTCTTGTACGTCTGAATGACGGTGTCGTATGCCTCGGGTGACACGCGCACGAGAGCGGTGTCGAGGACGTGGGCGAACAGGAAGAAAAAGATGAGGACGCCGGTGACTCGATGAGCCACCCAGCTCCACATGCCTTCCCGGCCGCGGTACAGCGTTCCAGCCGGCACGGAAAAACCCTCCGGAAGCGATTGGGGGCTCGGCCGGCTTCGGTGTCGGTCAGCCCGGCCGGTACGGTCCTCCGGCCGCCAGCATCCTATCGACGCGCTGTCGGTAACCGCCTCCGGGGGCCCGAGGTGTGATCAAACAGGCACGTGCGGCCTAATCCGGCACCCCGTTGTCACCATGAGTGACCGACTGACTGCGCTACGGTGGCGGCCGCTCCCCCGAGTTCCCGCCGAATTCCCGCCGACGACTGCCGAGGCCCCCGTGCCGCTCCGTCCCGCTCCGCGTCCGGTCCTCCCGCCGGCCCCCCGTCCCGTCCTGGCACTGGCCGGTCTCCTGCTGCTCGCCACCGGCTGCACCACGGTGGGCTCACCCTCCGCCGACCTGGCCGGCGCCGGGCGGGAGCTGACCGCGGCCGAGCTGCGGGCCGCCGCCCTCACCGACGGGGACCTGGGGCCGGGCTACATCGTGACGGTGATGACCCCCGGTCACGGCGAGACCGGTCCGGCCGACGGCCGGGAGGTCACCGACGTGCCGGCCTGCCAGCCCGTCCTGGACGCCGTCACCCCGGCGGCCCCGGCCGGCCAGGGCGGCGGGCCGGCCGCCGAGACCGACCTGAGCGTGGCGAGGGCGGCCGACCCGAAGGGCGGCGTGTACGCCGGGCTGCTGGGCTACCGGCCCGGCCGGGCCGGGGAGTTGCAGGCCCGGGTGGAGCAGGTGCTCGCGCAGTGCGGCAGCTTCACCTCGACCACCGCGGGGGTGCGCGGAGTGCCGGCGGCCCGTAAAGGGGTCCCGGCCAGGCACCGGTTGAGCCGCGCCGACACGCCCACCACCGGGGGAGCGGACGCGGTGACCGGGTTCACCCTGACGAATGAATCCGGCGGGGTGACCCTCACCCAGCGGGCGCTGCTCGCCCGGGTCGGCTCGGTGCTCGCGGTGTTCAGCACCGTCGGCGTCGGCGCGGAGCCGGCCACCGAGCCGGACGAACGGGTCGTCCGGCAGCAGGTGGCCAAGCTCCGCGCCGCCCAGCGGGCCGCGCGGCCGTAGCGGGTGCGCCTCAGCGCGCCCCGGCTTCGGTGTGGGTGGCGACCAGGTGCTCCAGCCGGGTCAGCGCGATCCGGCGCAGCTCCTCGGCCGCGACCAGACGCTCCTCGTCCGGGTCGTTGGCCAGTCTGGTGCGGACCGAGCAGAGCACGGTGTCCAGCATCTCCTCGGGGGCGATGCCCTCCAGGCAGACGACGAACACGTGCCCGAACCGGGCCTCGTACGCCGCATGGGCCGCCCGCAGGGCGGTGTGCGCGGCCTGACTGCCGGGTGCGCGCATGCCGAGGAGCGGCTGCGGCATCCAGCTCTCGTCCGCCAGCGCCTCGGCCAGATCGGCCGGACGCAGGTCGTAGGAGGCCTCGCTTGCGGCGGCGAGGAGGGAGTCTATGTCGGGGTACGGCCGGTGGGCGGTGAGACGCAGGGCCCACCGGCGGCTGCCGCAGCAGGCCAGGAGGGCCTCCTCGGCAGCGCCGGGATCGGCCTCGTTGAAGCGGTGCAGCCCGAGGAGTGTCGGCTCCGACTTGGGGTCGAGCCGCTGTGACGGGATGTCGCTGGCCAGCGGGTCCTCCTCGTGAGGGCGGGAAGGGGCGGCGCGGAGGGAGGGCTGAGGGGTGCGCGCCGGGCGAGGGTGGGTGCGGGCAAGCCTGCCGGGAAAACGATGCTCTGTTGGATGCGCGAGGCTGTGCCGACTGTGCGGGCCGTCCGTACGGGGCACGGGTGAAGTATCAGCCGATCCGGGCAGGTGCGAGGGTCGGCCTGGCAGCGGCACCACGGTAGTTGAGCAGTCATCAGTTGGGGAGGGCGCGCGCAGAATTCACCTGATCGAGCTATCAAGTTGTGACGTTGACAGCCTCCTGTCAGCACCGTACGCCTCCTGACGTGCTACTTGGCGCAGCGGGTCCCGGCGGCCGGCAGCGTCCCGTCGATCAGGTAGACCTCCAGTGCGAGGTCGATGCAGGCGTTCCCCGCACCGAACGCGCCGTGGCCCTCGCCCTCCCGGGTGAGCAGCGTCGCACTGGCGAAACCCTTGGCCAGGCTCTCGGCGGCGGCGTACGGGGTGGCCGGGTCGCCGGTGGTGCCGACGACCAGGATCGGGGCACTGCCCTCGGCCCGGACGGTGTGCGGGGCCTCGGTGGTGCGGAACGGCCAGGCCGCGCAGGACGCGACGGCGAAGTCCTCGGCCGCGGTGTCCTTGGAGAACAGCGGGGCCTGCTCCTTCAGCTTCGCCAGCACCTGCTGGATCCGCTCGGGGGAGGGTGCGGGGGCCGCCCCGTCGGCGCAGGAGATCGCGGTGTGGGCGTCCTCCTGCGGGCTGTAGTGCCCCTTCTCGTCGCGGCCGTTGTAGGTGTCGGCCCCGGCCAGGAACACGTCGCCCTTCTTCGCCTTCATGGCGGCGACGAAGGCGAGCCGCAGCATCGGCCAGGTGGTCTTCTCGTCGCCGTAGAGGAAGGCGATGGTGCCGAGCTGGGCCAGGTCGCGGTTGACCTTCCGGCCGTCCGCGGTGGCCAGCGGGTGGTCGTGCAGGGTGTCCAGGTAGTCGGACGCCTTCTGGGCGGCGGTGTCGGGGTCGGTGCCCAGGGGGCAGTCGGCGGCGTGGTTGCGGACGCAGTCGGCGGCGAAGGCCCGCAGCGACTTCTCGAAGCCGGCCAGCTGGCCGATGCTCTCGTCCAGCGGGTCGGCGGCGGGGTCGACGGCGCCGTCGAGCACCAGGTGGCCGGTGTTCTTCGGGAACTCCTCCGCGTAGAGCGCGCCGAGGTAGGTGCCGTAGGAGATGCCGAGGTAGTTCAGCTTCCGCTCGCCCAGGGCCTGGCGGAGCACGTCGACGTCGCGCGCGGTGTTGCGGGTGCCGACGAACGGGAGCAGCTTGCCGGAGTTGGCCTGGCAGGCGGCGGCGTACTCCTGGTTGCGCTGGTCGCTCTGCGCCCGGCGGGCCTTGGCGTCGTCCGGCGAGTCGATCTGGTCGAGCGCGTCGCGCTGCGCGTCGGTCAGGCAGGAGACGGGGGAGCTCTGGCCGGTGCCGCGCGGATCGAAGCCGACCACGTCGAAGCGGTTGTGCAGGGCGCCGGCGAAGTCCTTGCGGGAGCCCTCGACGAACTCCAGGCCGGATCCGCCGGGGCCGCCGGGGTTCACGACCAGCGAGCCCACCTTCTGGTCGGGCTTGGCGGCGGGCAGCCGGACCAGGGCGATGTCGAGTGCGGCGGTGCCCGGGTTGGCGTAGTCGAGCGGGACGTGCAGCTTGCCGCACTCCAGGCCGGTGGTGTCGAGGTTCTCGTTCTGCGGGTCGGGGCAGGCCGCCCAGGTGATCTGCTGGGCGTAGAAGGACTTGAGTGCGGGGTCGTCCGCGCCGGCGGGCTTGCCGGCGGCGGCCTGGGCGGCGGCCGAGGTGGCGGCCTGTGCCGGGGCCGCCGTGGCCGGGGCGCCGTCGGCGGCCTGCAGGGCGGGGTCGACGGCGTCGGGGTCGGTGTGGCCGGTGCAGCCGGTCAGCAGCAGGGCGCCGGCCGTGAGAGCAGGCACGAGCAGGCGAAGCCGGGCGGCCCGAGGAGTGATCATCGCACTTGTGTACCAGGTGTTGATCGTGTGATGAATCTGTTATTCCGCCCCTCGGACCGCCCCCGCTGGATCAGGCGCGATGCACCTTGTGGTTGGCCGCCTGGGCCCGCGGACGGACCACCAGCAGGTCGATGTTGACGTGCGAAGGGCGGGTCACCGCCCAGGCGATGGTGTCGGCGACGTCGTCCGAGGTGAGCGGCTCCGCGACGCCCGCGTAGACGGCGGCGGCCTTCTCCTCGTCGCCGCGGTAGCGGGTCACCGCGAAGCCCTCGGACTTCACCATGCCCGGCGCGATCTCGATCACCCGGACCGGCTCCCCGCACAGCTCCAGCCGCAGCGTCGCCGCGATGGTGTGCGCCGCGTGCTTGGCGGCCACGTAGCCGCCGCCGCCCTCGTAGGCGGTCAGCGCCGCCGTCGAGGAGACCAGCAGCACCGTGCCGTCCCCGGTGGCCCGCAGGGCCGGCAGCAGCGCCTGCGTGACGTGCAGCACGCCGAGCACGTTGACCTGGTACATCGCCAGCCAGTCGGCCGGGTCGCCGGTCTCGACCGACTCCGCGCCGATCGCCCCGCCGGCGTCGTTGACCAGTACGTCCACCCGGCCGACGGCGGCCGCGAAGGCGTCCACCGCGGCCCGGTCGGTCACGTCCAGGGTGAGCGCGCGCGCCGTGCCACCGCTCGCAGCGATCTCCTTGGCGAGCGCCTCGATCCGGTCGGTACGGCGGGCGGCCAGCACCACGTCGAAGCCCTCGGCGGCCAGTCGGCGCGCGGTCGCCGCACCGATCCCGCTGCTGGCACCGGTGACGACGGCCACTTTCTGCTCGGTCAAAGCCGCTCCTTCGGTAAGGCTCCGGAAGTTCGGATGTTTCTCCGATTGTCTCAAGGCCTGCGCGGCCGGCCGTTGTGAGCCTGCTCCCACCGGCCCGGCCCCGGCATCCGCACGTCTGACCGGGCGTCATTTCGCGTGCGTGAAACCGGCGCTACACCTCGCCGTGACGTGGGCACGGAAAGGTGGGGAGCGCCGTGACCCACCGGGCGGGTGTTCGTTGCACAGGGCAGGTATCGCACGGGAAGGCGAAGCGAACGAGATGTCATACCCATCCGTGCCGCCGCTATGCGCCCATCCGGGGACTTCTTCCGGGGAAGCCGGGCGAAATCCCCCGCACGGGCCTACCCTTGTTGAGGTGAACGATCCCCGGCCCGCCGAACAGGCCCTCCTCGCCGCCCCCCGCCCCGCCGCCGACCTGCGCACCCGGGTACGGGCCTTCGAGGCTGAGCTGATCGCGTTCCGCCGCGACCTCCACCGGCACCCCGAGCTGGGCCGGCAGGAGTTCCGCACCACGGGGCTGCTGCACGACCGGCTGGTGGCCGCGGGCCTCGCCCCGCGCCTGCTGCCCGGCGGTACCGGGATGACGGTCGACATCGTGCCCCCCGGCACTCCGGCCGGCACTCCGCTGCTGGCCTTCCGTGCCGACATCGACGCGCTGCCGATCGAGGACGCCAAGAGCGAGGCGCCGTACCGCTCCACCGTGCCGGGCCGGGCGCACGCCTGCGGGCACGACGTGCACACCTCGATCGTGCTGGGCACCGCCCTGGTGCTGGCCGCCGCGGCCCGGACCGGCGAGCTGCGCCGGCCCGTCCGGCTGGTCTTCCAGCCCGCCGAGGAGGTGATGCCCGGCGGTGCGCTGGACGTCATCAAGGCCGGCGGCATGGACGGCGTCGGCCGGATCTTCGCGGTGCACTGCGACCCGAGGGTCGACGTCGGCCGGATCGGCCTCAAGGTCGGCGCGATCACCTCCGCCTGCGACCGGCTGGTGCTCCACCTGGACGGCCCCGGCGGGCACACCGCCCGGCCGCACCTGACCACCGACCTGGTCACCGCCGTCGCGCGGATGGCCGTGGACCTGCCGGCCGTGTTCGCCCGCCGGATGGACCCGCGCTGGGGCGTCAGCCTGGTCTGGGGCCGGATCGCCTCCGGATCGGCGGCGAACGTCATCCCGCAGCACGCCGAGCTGGAGGGCACCGTCCGCTGCCTGGAGCTGGCGGGCTGGCGCGAGGCGCCGGACCTGCTGCACGAGCTGATCGCCAAGATGGCCGAGACGCACCGCGCCAAGTGGACGCTCGACTACCACCGGGGGGTGCCGCCGGTGGTGAACGAGGCCGGTTCGATCGCGCAGCTGGAGGCGGCGATGACCGCCCGCTTCGGGGCGGCCGGCCAGGTGGTGGAGGACACCGAGCAGAGCCTCGGCGGGGAGGACTTCTCCTGGTACCTGGAGCACGCGCCCGGTGCGCTGGCCCGGCTCGGCGTCCGGACGCCGGGTGATCCGGTGGTGCGGGACCTGCACCAGGGCCGGTTCGACGTCGACGAGCGGGCGATCGGGATCGGCGTGGAGCTGTTCGCCGCCCTGGCGCTGGAGCACAGCACGGTCTGACCGCGGCCTGGCCGCCCGGGTGCGTCCGCGCCGGCCCGGTGCTCTTGATCACACGCCGCCCCGGCTGGCGGGCTCCGAAGCCGGGGCCCGCCACCCGGGGCGGCGCCCGTTTTCCGTGCCCCGGCAGCGGGTTGAGCGGGAGGCCGGGCGTCCGTCCTTGCCCGGGTTCGGCCGAGTTTGTCAGGTTGCCGACCGCTTTCGCTTTGATGTCCGCTCCGGTCCCCTGACACTGGGAGGCGAACATTGGTCCCGCACCCCTGGTGGCACGGTTTGATAACAACCCGGATGCCGAATCAAGCCGTAACACAACCGTGTTCTACGCGCGTTACGGTGGCGTCCGACCACGCTCAACGGGTGCGTGTGAGAAGGAGATACTCCCTTGCGCCGTTCTACTAAGCTCGCCGCGGTTGTGCTCTCGGGTTCCCTGGGCATTGCCTCGCTCGCCGCTTGCGGCGCAAAGAGCACCGACGACACCTCCGCCGGAGCATCCGGCACCGCCGGCGCGTCCGGCATCAAGGTCGGCATGGCCTACGACATCGGCGGCCGGGGTGACCAGTCGTTCAACGACTCCGCCGCGCGCGGCCTCGACAAGGCCAAGGCCGACCTGGGCGTCCAGGTCACCGAGGCCGACGCCAAGACCGGTGAGGCCGAGTCCGACAAGGAGACCCGGCTGAAGAGCCTGGTCACCGGCGGCTACAACCCGATCATCGCGGTGGGCTTCGTCTACCAGGACGCGGTCGAGAAGGTCGCCAAGGAGAACCCGAACGTCAAGTTCGCGATCATCGACTCGGCCTCCTCCACCCAGCCGGCGAACGTCACCTCGCTGACGTTCTCCGAGCAGGAGGGCTCCTACCTGGCCGGCGTCGCCGCCGCCAACAAGAGCAAGACCAAGCACGTCGGCTTCATCGGCGGTGTGCAGTCCGAGCTGATCAAGAAGTTCGAGGCCGGCTACAAGGCGGGCGTGAAGTCGGTCGACCCGGCGATCGCGGTCGAGACCACGTACCTGACCACGCCGCCGGACTTCACCGGCTTCTCCTCGCCCGACAAGGGCAAGGAGGCCGCGCAGGGCCAGCTCGACAAGGGCGCCGACGTCATCTACGCGGCGGCCGGCTCCTCCGGCAGCGGCTCGATCGAGGCCGTCGCCAACAAGGCCGGTACCTGGGCGATCGGCGTCGACTCCGACCAGGCCAGCCAGCCGGCCCTGGCGAAGTACAAGGCCGCCATCCTCACCTCCATGGTGAAGAACGTGGACACCTCGGTGTACACCTACATCAAGTCGATCAAGGACGGCTCGCCGCTCACCGGCGTCAAGAACTTCGACCTCAAGGCCGAGGGCGTCTCGCTGGCCACCACCGGCGGCCACATCGACGACATCAAGGCGAAGCTGGACGCGGCCACCACCGCGATCACCAGCGGCGCGACCACCGTCCCGACCGCCCCGTAAGGCGCGCGGAACAGGACGTCGTTACCGCTGCCGCCTGCCGGGCAGCGGGATGATCGACGCAGCATCAGGGAGGGGCCCGGCCGGGTGCGCTCAGCGCGTACCCCCGGGCCCCTTCCGTCCCCCCACCGACTTGGCCCTCCAGCGCAATGACGCGCCTCCAGACCACCAGGAGATCGCCATCACCGCTTCCGACCCCGCCCTGAGCCAGGGCGGCACCCCCAGCGCGGGGACGGCGACACCGGCCGTCGAACTGCGCGGCATCACCAAGCGCTTCCCCGGCGTCGTGGCCAACCACGACATCGACATCACCGTGCGACGCGGCACCGTGCACGCCCTGATGGGCGAGAACGGCGCCGGCAAGTCCACCCTGATGAAGATCCTCTACGGGATGCAGCGCCCCGACGAGGGCACCATCGCCGTCGACGGCGAGCTCGTCGAGTTCAGCACCCCCGGCGACGCCATCGCACGCGGCATCGGCATGGTCCACCAGCACTTCATGCTGGCCGACAACCTCACCGTCTGGGAGAACGTCGTCCTCGGCGGCGAGAAGCTGCACGGCATAGGAGGGAAGGCCAAGGCGAAGATCCGCGAGATCTCCGACCAGTACGGCCTCGGGGTCCGCCCCGACGCCCTGGTCGAGGACCTCGGCGTCGCCGACCGCCAGCGGGTCGAGATCCTCAAGGTGCTCTACCGCGGCGCCCGGATCCTGATCCTGGACGAGCCCACCGCCGTCCTGGTGCCCCAGGAGGTCGACGCGCTCTTCGCGAACCTGCGCGAGCTCAAGGCCGAGGGCGTCACCGTCATCTTCATCTCGCACAAGCTGCACGAGGTGCTCTCGGTGGCCGACGCGATCAGCGTCATCCGCCGCGGCACCACCGTCGGCGACGCGGACCCGAGGACGGTGACGGCCCGGCAGCTGGCCGAGATGATGGTCGGCACCGAGCTGCCGTCCCCGGAGAGCCGCGAGTCCACCGTCACCGACGTGGAGATGCTCCGCGTCGACGGCCTGCGGATCGCCAAGGCCGACGCCGAGGGCATCGAGCGCGTCGTCCTGGACGACATCACGCTGCGCATCCGCAGGGGCGAGATCCTGGGCATCGCCGGGGTCGAGGGCAACGGCCAGGCCGAACTGGTCGAGGCCGTGATGGGAATGCTGGCGCTGGACGCCGGCACCGTCACCCTCGACGGCAAGGACCTCACCGGCACCCAGACCCGGGCCCGGCGCGAGGCCGGCATCGGCTACATCCCCGAGGACCGCCACCGGCACGGCCTGCTGCTGGAGGCCCCGCTCTGGGAGAACCGGATCCTCGGCCACGTCACCGAGGCGCCCAACTCCAAGGGCCCGCTGCTCGACTCGGCCGGTGCCCGCAAGGACACCTGGCGGATCGTCGAGGAGTACGACGTCCGGACCCCGGGCATCGAGGTCACCGCGGCGTCGCTGTCCGGCGGCAACCAGCAGAAGCTGATCATCGGCCGCGAGATGAGCCACCACCCGAAGCTGCTGATCGCCTCCCACCCCACCCGCGGTGTGGACGTCGGCGCGCAGGCGCAGATCTGGGAGCAGATCCGCTCCGCCCAGCGGGACGGCCTGGCCGTCCTGCTGATCTCCGCCGACCTGGACGAGCTGATCGGCCTCTCCGACACCATCCGGGTGATCTACCGCGGCCGCCTGGTGGCGGACGCCGACCCGGCCACCGTCACCGCCGAGGACCTCGGCACCGCGATGACCGGCGCCGCCAGCGGCCACATCGAGTCCGACCCGGACGCCGTGGCCGAGGACCGGGCCGTCGCCGCCGAGGGCACCGAGGCCGCCGCGCCGCCCACCGAGGGCCCGGCGGACGCGCCCACCGACACCGCCGACGACCCGCAGGCGGGGGAGTAACCCACATGACCAGTCCCAATCCCGCCCCGGGCACACCCGCCGGGCCCGCCCCGGCCGGGTCCTCCCCCGCCGGGCTGCCGAAGGCCCGGCGCTTCGACGGCGAGCGCATCGCGCTCGGCCTCGCCGCGCCGGTGCTGGCCGTCCTGCTGTCGCTGGTGATCTGTTCGATCCTCCTGCTGGTCTCCGGCAAGAACCCGTTCGACGCCTTCGACGTCATGCTGACCTACGGCACCAAGTCGGACGGCCAGGTGCTGACCCTCAACCGGGCCACCGTCTACTACCTGGCCGCCGCCGCAGCCGCGTTCGGCTTCCGGATGAACCTCTTCAACATCGGTGTCGAGGGCCAGTACCGGATCGCGGCCCTGTTCGCCGCGTACGTCGGCGGCCAGCTCGACCTGCCCGCCTTCATCCAGATCCCGCTGCTGCTCGTCACGGCGATGCTGGTCGGCGGACTCTGGGCGAGCATCGCCGGTCTGCTGAAGGTCTACCGGGGCGTCAGCGAGGTCATCTCGACCATCATGCTGAACGCCATCGCCAGTGCGGTGGTCGGTCTGCTGCTGGTTCCCGGCATCTTCGCGCCGCGCAAGGGCACCACCACCAACAGCATCCAGACCAACCCGATCTCGGCCTCCAGCCACTTCTTCTCCGTCGAGACGGCCGGCGGCACGCTCTGGGGCTTCATCGTGATCGCGGTGATCGTCGGGGTGGCCTTCCAGTTCACCCTGAACCGGACCCGCTTCGGCTTCGACCTGCGCGCCACCGGCCGCTCGGAGACCGCCGCCACCGCGTCCGGCGTCAACGTCAAGCGCATGGTGCTGATCAGCATGGCGGTGTCGGGTGCGCTGGCCGGCCTGATCGGTATGCCCAACCTGCTGCAGGATTCGTTCTACTACGGCCAGACCTTCCAGGCCCAGCTCGGCTTCACCGGCATCGCGGTCGCCCTGCTCGGCCGCAACAGCCCGATCGGGATGGTCTTCTCGGCGCTGCTCTTCGCGTTCCTGGACGTCAGCGGCACCCAGTTGCCGCTGCCGCAGAACGGGGCCTTCCCGTTCGAGATCGTGCAGGTCATGCAGGGCACCATCGTCATCTGCGTCGTCGTCGCCTACGAGTTGGTGCGCCGCTACGGCCTCAAGCGCCAGCAGCAGAAGGTCGGCGCCGAACTCGCCGCGCTGGCCGCGTCGACCGCCAAGAAGGAGGTGTCCGCATGAGCACCGCAACCGCTGCTCGCCCCAAGACGCCGGGCAGTGCGCCCGCCGGCAAGCGCAAGCTGTCGCTGCCGGTCGTGCTGCTGCTCATCGCGGGCGCCCTGCTGCTGTTCGCCACGGTCGGCGCGATCACCGGCAACCACAGCCTGACCTCCTCCGGCCAGATCACCGCGGCGCTCGGCGCCGCCGTGCCGATCGGCATGGCCGGCCTCGGCGGCCTCTGGTCCGAGCGGGCCGGCGTGGTCAACATCGGCCTCGAAGGCATGATGGTCGCCGGCACCTTCTGCGGCGCCTGGGCCGGCTACCTGGTCAACCCCTGGTTCGGCCTGCTGGCGGGCATGCTCGGCGGCGCGCTGGGCGGCCTGCTGCACGCGGTCGTCACGGTGACCTTCGGCGTGGACCACATCGTGTCCGGTGTCGGCGTCAACCTGCTGATCCCGGGCATCTGTGCGTACGTCAACAAGATCTACTACAAGGACTACATCCCGTTCGGCGCCGGTGCCAACCAGTCGCCGCCCGCGGATCCGCTGCCGTACATCACGATTCCCGGGCTCTCCACCGGTCTGAAGGACATCGAGAACCACCACTGGTTCCTGGTCTCGGACGTGGCCGGTGTGCTCGGCGGCCTGGTCACCAACCTCTCGGTGGTCGTGGTGCTGGCCGGTGCGCTGATCGTGGCCAGCTACTTCGTCCTCTGGCGGACGGTCTTCGGCCTGCGGCTGCGCTCCTGCGGCGAGAACCCGACGGCGGCCGAGTCGCTCGGCGTCAACGTCTACAAGTACAAGTACCTCGCGGTCATCGCCTCGGGCGCCTTCGCGGGCCTCGGCGGTGCGTACCTCTCGCTGGTCGCGGCGCACTTCTACAAGGACGGCCAGACGCTCGGCCGCGGCTTCATCGGCCTCGCCGCGATGATCTTCGGCAACTGGATGCCGGGCGGCCTCGCCGTCGGCGCCGGGCTGTTCGGCTTCACCGACAGCCTCCAGCTGCGCGACCCGGAGTCGGTGCACGTGCTGATCCTGGTGATCGCGATCGCGATGGCCCTGCTGGCGCTCTGGCACCTCTACCGGCGCAAGTACACCGCCGCGGTGATCAGCGCCGTGGTGGCCGGCGGCCTGTGGGCCTGGTACGCGCTGACCGACGAGGTGCAGCGTCCGCTGATCGTGGCGACCCCGTACGTGATCACCCTGGTGGTGCTCGCGCTGGCCTCGCAGCGACTGCGGCCGCCGAAGGCCGACGGCCAGATCTACCGCAAGGGGCAGGGCAAGTGACGCCGGCCCAGGAGGTCGACTGGGACGCGCTGCGCGACGCCGCGCGCGCGGCGATGGCGCACGCGTACGCGCCCTACAGCAAGTTCCCGGTCGGCGCCGCCGCGCTGGTGGAGGACGGCCGGACGGTCACCGGCTGCAACGTGGAGAACGCCTCGTACGGGCTCGGCCTCTGCGCCGAGTGCGGGCTGGTGTCCGCGCTGCACGCCTCCGGTGGCGGCCGGCTGGTCGCGTTCACCTGTGTGGACGGGGGCGGTCGGCTGCTGATGCCCTGCGGGCGCTGCCGTCAGCTGCTGTTCGAGCACGGCGGCCCCGAGCTGCTGGTCGAGCTGCCCTCGGGCGTGCGGCCGATGAGCGAGGTCCTGCCCGACGCGTTCGGTCCTGACTGCCTGCAGTGAGCCGGAGCGGCTCTGGCCGTTCCGTTTGTTACGCGCGTAGAGTGTCGCGGGCCGACTGTTCACCACCGTCGGCCCGCGGCACTCTTCGCCTTTTCCGACCCTCTTGGAGAACCCCTATGGACGCCCCCTCCGTCATCAGGACCAAGCGCGACAGCGGAGAGCTGACCGACCCCCAGATCGACTGGGTGATCGACGCCTACACCCGCGGCGAGGTCGCCGACGAGCAGATGTCCGCCCTGGCCATGGCGATCCTGCTGAACGGCATGAACCTGCGCGAGATCAGCCGCTGGACGGACGCGATGATCCGCTCCGGCGTCCGGATGGACTTCTCCTCGCTCCCGCTGCCGACCTCCGACAAGCACTCCACCGGTGGCGTCGGCGACAAGATCACCCTGCCGCTCGCCCCGCTGGTCGCCGCCTGCGGCGCCGCCGTCCCGCAGCTCTCCGGCCGCGGCCTCGGCCACACCGGCGGCACCCTCGACAAGCTGGAGTCCATCCCCGGCTGGCGGGCCCAGCTCTCCAACGACGAGATGATGCACGTGCTGCGCTCCGCCGGAGCCGTGATCTGCGCGGCCGGTGACGGCCTCGCCCCCGCCGACAAGAAGCTGTACGCGCTGCGCGACGTCACCGGCACCGTCGAGGCGATCCCGCTGATCGCCAGCTCGATCATGTCCAAGAAGATCGCCGAGGGCACCGGCGCCCTCGTCCTGGACGTCAAGGTCGGCTCCGGCGCCTTCATGAAGAACCTCGCCGACGCCCAGGAGCTCGCCCGCACCATGGTCGGCCTCGGCACCGCCGCGGGCGTCAACACCGTCGCCCTGCTCACCGACATGTCCACCCCGCTCGGCCTCACCGCCGGCAACGCGCTGGAGGTCCGCGAGTCCGTCGAGGTGCTGGCCGGCGGCGGCCCCGCCGACGTCGTCGAACTCACCCTCGCGCTGGCCCGCGAGATGCTCGCCGCCGCCGGGGTCCACGGCAAGGACCCGGCGGACGCGCTGCGCGACGGCTCCGCGATGGACCACTGGCGCCGCATGATCAGCGCCCAGGGCGGCGACGTCGACGCCCCGCTCCCGGTCGCCCGCGAGCAGCACGTCATCACCGCCCCCGCCTCCGGCATCCTCACCGCCCTCGACGCGTACGCCGTCGGCGTCTGCGCCTGGCGCCTCGGCGCGGGCCGTGCCCGCAAGGAGGACCCGGTGCAGGCCGGCGCGGGCGTCGAGATGCACGCCAAGCCCGGCGACACCGTGGTGGCCGGCCAGCCCCTGCTGACGCTGCACACCGACACCCCCGAGCGCTACGACTACGCCGTCGAGGCGCTCGCCGGCGGCATCGTCGTCGACCCGGCGGGCACGCCGTTCACGCCGAAGCCGATCGTGCTGGACCGCATCGCGTGACCGCGCGTCCTGCGCGCGTACGGCCGGTCAGGCGTACGTGCGCAGGACGCTGGTGTCCAGCTTCCACGGGCCCACGGTGACGGTCTCTCCGAAGGCGAACTCCCTGCGGACGGTGTAGCCGGGCTCGTCGTGCACGATGCCGGTGCCCTTGCGGGGGTCGATCAGCAGGTAGAGCGGGACGCCCATGGCCGCGTAGTCACGGACCTTGTGCTGGTAGTCGTTCTCGGGGTTGGACTTGGAGACGATCTCCACCACGAGCAGGACCTCGTGCGGGAGCAGGGCGGGCTTCTCGTCGTCCAGGGCGGTCTCGGGGAAGACCATGAGATCCGGATTCCGCAGTCTGCCGAGCCCGGCGTCCTCCAGGTCCGCGCCGCCGTGGGCGATGTACCCGGGGTGGGTCTGCGGAAGCTGCGCGTTGAGCTGCCGGGCGATTCGTAGCACTGCCAGTTCGTGGCGCTTCACCGGCGACATCATCATGACGATCTCGCCGTCGGCGATCTCCACCTTCCCGATCCCGGGCACCTGCGGAAGCTGATCCGCGATCTCGCGCAACCGGGCGTACACAGCCGGATCGGTGCTCATGCCCCGAGTGTATCGACGGTCACACCCCGCCGGGCCCGTACCGCCTGCCGGGTCGCGTACAGGGTGACGCCGGCGGCCAGGGTCATCGCGGTGAGGCCGACGGCGGCGGCGCCGTCCCAGCCGACGGAGTGGTAGGCGTCGGCGCCGACGGTGCCGCCGAGGCTGTTGCCCAGGTAGTAGGCGATCAGGTAGAGCGCGGAGGCCTGGGCGCGGCCGTGGGTGGCGGTGCGGCCGACCGAGGAGGAGGCGGTGGCGTGGCCGGCGAAGAAGCCGCCGGTGATCAGGACCAGGCCGAGCAGGGTGCGGAGCAGTGAGTCGCCGAGGGAGAGCAGCAGGCCCGCCGCGGTCACGCCGATCGCGACGTACAGGGCGCCGCGGCGGCCGAGCCGGCCGGTCAGGCGGCCGGCGGCGGCGGAGGTGGCGGTGCCGACCAGGTAGACCACGAAGATCGAGGCGGCCACCGACTGGGGCAGGTCGAACGGGGCCGCGATCAGCCGGTAGCCGATGGTGTTGTAGACGGCGCCGAAGACGGCCATGAACAGCAGCGCCAGCGCGTACAGCCGGACCAGCAGCGGGTTGCGCAGGTGGGCGCCGACGGTCCGGGCGAGCGCGCGGGCGTCCACCGGGGCCGGGCGGAAGTTGCGGGCGGCGGGGATCAGCAGCCGGAAGGCCAGCGCCGCGAGCAGGGCGAGGGCGGCGGAGGCGGCCAGGCCCCAGCGCCAGCCCCAGGCGGCGGCCGCCCAGCCGGAGAGCAGCCGGCCGCCCATGCCGCCGATGCTGTTGCCGGCGACGTACAGGCCCATGGCGGAGGCGAGCGCGCTCGGGTGGATCTCCTCGGCGAGGTAGGCCATCGCGGTGGCGGGCAGGCCGGCGAGTGCGGCGCCCTGGAGGACGCGCAGCACGACCAGGGTGGTGAGGTCGGGGGCGAAGGGCAGGGCCAGGGCGAGGGCGGAGGCGGCCAGCATCGATGCGGTCATCACCGCCGTGCGGCCGTACCGGTCGGAGAGGGCGCTGGCGGGCAGCAGGGCCAGGGCGAGGCCGAGGGTGGCGGCGGAGGCCGTCCAGCTGGCCTGGCCGGGTGTCAGGCCGAGGTCGGCCGAGAGGATCGGCAGCAGGCCCTGGGTGGAGTACAGCAGGACGAAGGTGGCGACGCCGGCCGCGAAGAGGGCGAGGTTGGCGCGGCGGAAGGCGCGGTCGCCGGGGCGGTGGCGCCGGTCCGCCGTCTCCGGGGTGGTGGGGTTTCCGGTGGTGGGGGAGGGCTGGATGCGGGCATCCGTCGGCATGGTGGCCTGGGACGCCCCGCTAGTGGCGGGTGGCATGGCATGACGGTAGGACCGGCGCCGTTGATGCGTCCAATGCATGATTGGCTCGGAATCGATGCGTCTGGGTATGAGTCGAGGTGGCGCGGCCGGTGGCCGCCGAGGAGAGGCGGGGTGTGCGTGACGGACGGCACGGAGCGGGCGACGGAGCTGCCGCTGCGGCTCGCCGGGCTGGGGCCCGGGGCGGCGGTGGCGCAGCTCGCGCCCAGGCTGGCGCAGTTCGCGGCGGTGGCCCGGTTGGAGCATGTGACGCAGGCGGCGCAGCTGTTGGGGATGCCGCAGCCGACGCTGTCGCGGGCGGTGGTCCGGCTGGAGGAGGAGCTGGGGGTGGAACTGCTGGCCCGTCAGGGCCGGACCGTGCGGCTGACCAGGGCGGGCCGGCTGCTGCTGGCCTCGGTGGAGCGGGCGCTGGCGGAGCTGGAGCGGGGCGCGGAGGCGGCGCGGGCGGAGGCGGATCCGTCGACCGGCCGGGTGGCGTTCGGGTTCCTGCACACGATGGGGTCGGACGCGGTGCCCGCGCTGCTGCGGGGGTTCCGGGCGGTGCGTCCGCAGGTGCGGTTCCAGTTGGTGCAGGACTACGCGGCGGCGATGCTGGAGCGGCTGCGGGCGGGCGAGCTGGACCTCTGCCTGGTCGCGCCGATGCCGGACGCACCGGATCTGACGGCCCGCCCGCTGGACGAGCAGCGGCTGCCGCTGGTCGTCCCGGCGGACCACCGGCTGGCGGGCCGGCGGCGGATCCGGCTGGCGGAGGTGGCGCAGGAGCCGTTCGTGGCGGTGGAGCGCGGGTACGGGCTGCGGTCGATCACGGACGGGTTCTGTGCGGAGGCCGGCTTCGTACCGCGGATCGCCTTCGAGGGGGAGGAGGCGGAGACCCTGCGCGGGCTGGTGGCGGCCGGTCTGGGGGTGGCGCTGCTGCCGCCGGCCCTGGTGGCCCGGCCGGGGGTGGTGGAGCTGGAGGTGACGGCGCCGCGGACGGCGCGGGCGATCGGGCTGGCGTGGGTGACGGGGCGGCCGCTGACGCCTCCGGTGGCGGCGTTCCGCGACTTCGTGCTGTCCCGGCGGGGGCGCCTGCTGGACCACGGGTGAGGCGGGGCGGGCGGGCTTCCGGCGGGGCAGGGCCCTTCGGTGGAATCCGGCCGGCGGTTCGTCGCCGGGTCGCGATGGTGCTAGGAAATCTACGCGCGTAGGAGCTACACTCCCGCAATGGAGAAGCAGACCCTCGCCGCCGCGGGCACCACCGGCCCCCGCATCCCCACCGCAGACCAGATCGCCCGCGCCCCGAAGGTGCTGCTGCACGACCACCTCGACGGCGGGCTGCGCCCGGAGACCATCGTCGAACTGGCCGCCGCCTGCGGCTACGACGGCCTTCCCACCACCGACCCGGCCAAGCTCGGTCTCTGGTTCCGCGAGGCCGCCGACTCGGGCTCGCTGGTCCGCTACCTGGAGACCTTCGCGCACACCTGCGCCGTGATGCAGACCCGCGAGGCGCTGGTCAGGGTCGCCGCCGACTGCGCGGAGGACCTCGCCGCCGACGGCGTCCTGTACGCCGAGGTGCGCTACGCCCCCGAGCAGCACCTGGAGGCCGGCCTCACCCTGGACGAGGTCGTCGAGGCCGTCAACGAGGGGTTCCGGCTCGGCGAGGCCAACGCCCGTACGGCCGGCCGCCGGATCCGCGTCGCCGCGCTGCTCACCGCCATGCGGCACGCCGCCCGCTCGCAGGAGATCGCCGAGCTGGCCAACCGCTTCCGCGACCAGGGCGTGGTGGGCTTCGACATCGCCGGCGCCGAGGCGGGCCACCCGCCGACCCGCCACCAGGGCGCGTTCGACTACCTCAAGGGCGAGAACAACCACTTCACCATCCACGCCGGCGAGGCCTTCGGGCTGCCGTCCATCTGGGAGGCCCTGCAGTGCTGTGGCGCCGACCGGCTCGGCCACGGCGTGCGCATCATCGACGACATCACGGTGGACGAGGACGGCGGCGTCGAACTCGGCCGCCTCGCCGCGTACGTGCGCGACAAGCGCATCCCGCTGGAGATGTGCCCGACCTCCAACCTGCAGACGGCGGCCGCCGCCTCGTACGCCGAGCACCCGATCGGGCTGCTCAGCCGGCTGAAGTTCCGGGTGACCGTCAACACCGACAACCGGCTGATGAGCGGCACCAGCATGAGCCAGGAGTTCGGGCACCTGGTGGAGGCCTTCGGGTACACGCTGGGCGACCTGGAGTGGTTCACCGTCAACGCGATGAAGTCGGCGTTCCTGCCGTTCGACGAGCGGCTGGCGATGATCAACGACGTGATCAAGCCGGGCTACGCCGAGCTCAAGGCGGAGTGGCTGTTCAGCGTCGGCGGCTGACGCCGGGGCACTTCTGACGTACCGCCGGGCGGGCGCCGGTCCTCACGGGCCGGTGCCCGTTCGTGTTCGACGGTCACTGAATTACCGCTCATCAGACAACTGGGCCGTGTGAGTGAACGGGCTTTGATCCGCGTGCGACAGAGTCACTACGGTGTGCCAGTCATTGCTGACACGGTGTGCCGGCGGGCCCTCTCCGACGAGCCCGCACGCCGGCCACCGACGAGCACACAAGGGGACCAACTCATGAAGCAGGCCACTCTCAAGGCTGCCGGCGTAGCCGCACTCGGCATCGCGATGGCCGCGGGCGCCGCCGGCACCGCATCCGCCGCCCCGGCCGCGGCCGGCGGGCTCGGACTCCCCACCAGCGCGCTGACCAACCCGGCCCTCACCGGCGCCGCCACCAACGCCGTCAGCAGCCTGCCCGGCGGCGACAAGGTCGCCAACGCCGTCGGCACCCTCAACCCGAGCGCCGGCCAGGCGATGCCCGCCGAGGTCGCCTCCGTCACCGGCGCGGCCGACCGCGGCGCCGTCCCGTCCGTCCCCGGTCTGGACAGCACCCCCGTGGGTGGCCTGACCGGCGTCCTCGGCGGCGCGGGCCTGCCCGGTCTGGGCGGCTGATCCGGAACCGTCCCGCACGACGCAGGGCCGCCCGCCCCGGGGTTCGGGGGCGGGCGGCCCTGTTCTTCCTGCGTCGGCGGCCTTCTCCCGCACCGGTGGCGGGCAGGCTCACGGCTCCTGCGGCAGGATCAGCCACAGTGCCAGGTAGACCAGGAACTGCGGGCCGGGCAGCAGGCAGGAGGCCAGGAAGATCAGCCGGACGGTCCACGGCGTCAGGCCGAAACGCTCGGCGATCCCGGCGCAGACGCCGGCGATGACTCGGTTGTGGCGGGGGCGGGCGAGGCGGGCGCTCATGGCGGTCTCCGAAGCGTTGGCGGCCCGGTGCCGGTCTCTCCGGTGGGCGTACTTCCATGCTCCCGGCGGCGGGCGGCGCGGACATCGGCCTGCAAGGCGATCCGGGCCCCCGGCATCTCACCGGGGAGCGGTACGCCGGTCTCGGGGTGCGTCTCAGGGTCGCCCCCGAGAGAGCCTGTCCGCAGGGCGGCGCCGGTCAGCGCGCCCGCGGCGCCGGGCGGCCGTACCCGGGCAGCGGGGCGGACGGCGGGCGGACGGCGCCCGGAGCACGGTCGGCCGGAGTGCGGTCGGCCGCGGGCACCGGGGCGGGCACCCGGACCCGGGCCGGTCGGCCGCGCAGCAGCGCCCGGCCGGCCGGGACGACCAGCAGGTGGGTGCAGGAGGCGCCGAGCACGGCCAGCAGGATGTGGTCCACGTCCAGTACATGGCCCGGCGCCCAGGAGGAGAGCACCTCCAGGCCGGTGGCGAGCAGCACCGACACGCCTGTCACCTGGAGGAACGACAGCAGCCAGGGTGTCCGCAGCCGGCCCCCGGCCAGCGGCAGCAGCACCCCGACCGGAGCCAGCAGCAACAGCTCGCAGGCGATCTGCCACAGCCCGGAGGCCTCGCCCAGCGCGAGGGCCCGGCGCACGGATCCGAACGGCGTCAGGTTGGTGTCGTAGACCCAGGTCACCGGCAGCGGCCGCAGCACCACCCAGGCGACCATCGCCAGGTGCACCGCCAGAGCGGCGGCTCCGGTCGCCCGCAACCGCCCGGAGAGCCGGGGGCGGGGGGTCGTCGGGCGGGCTCCGGCGGCGGCGGACGGCGGAGCCGACGACCGTCCGGTCGGCTCGTTCTCGGTCCGCACTGCGACACGCTCGGCGCGTGTGCCGGTGCCATCTCGCTGCACAGCGGCAAGGACGCGGGCCCGGGCGGCTGCGGTTCCAGCCCGCGACGGGAAGGTTCACGGACTGTTCCGTTCCGTTCCGGACCGGTACGCGGGCGGGGCGGGCCCCTGACGGCCTCCGGCCGGGCGGGCCCCCGGCGCGGTGGCGCCGGCCGGGCACTCAGGGGCAGCCGGCCCGGCCCGTTCCGGCGGCGGAGGGCGAGGGCAGTGCGCTGAACAGCCCGTCGGGCGGCGCCGTCGGGGTCGGGGAGGCGGCCGCCGGCGTCGTGACGGCCTGCGCGGACGGCTTCGGCGCCGCGGTCACGGCCGGCGCCTGGGCGGCGGCGGACTTCCCGCCGGGCGCCTTCGTCGCGGTCGGCGGGGCCGAGGGAGTCGCGGCCGCGGCGGGCACCTGCACCGGGCTGGGGCAGGCCGTCCGGCTGGCCGGTCCGCCGGCGTCCACCGGCAGGGTGGTCGGGCGGATGCCGCAGCCCGTCGTCAGGAGTGCGACCAGGGCCGACAGCAGGGCGGCGCCGGCCGCGGCCCGGCGGGAGCCGGTCGGCGTGCGGTACGTGGTCATCGGGCGGCTCCGTCCTCGTCCTCGGCCTGGTCGGCGGGCGCCGGCTGGGTGAGCGGCAGGGTCAGGGTGAAGACCGCGCCCTGCTTGCCGTTGGCGGCCTCGATGGTGCCGCCGTGTATCTGGGCGTTGGCCATCGCGATGGACAGTCCGAGACCGCTGCCCTCGGACCGGGCGCGGCCCTTGTCCGCCTTGTAGAAGCGGTCGAACACGTGCGGCAGCACGTCCTCGGGGATCCCCGGACCGCTGTCCGACACCTCCACCACCACGGTGTCGCCCCGCTCGCGGACCTTCACCCGCACCGGCGAGCCGCCGTGCTTGAGCGCGTTGCCGATCAGGTTCGCGAAGACGACGTCGAGGCGGCGCGGGTCCACCACCGCGCGCACCCCGCGCGGGGCGTCCAGCTCGACCGCGTCGTACCAGGCCCGGCCGTCGATGCAGGACATGATCAGATCGGCGATGTCCACCTCGTCGGCGACCAGCCTGGCGGTGCCCGCGTCGAACCGGGTCACCTCCATCAGGTTCTCGACCAGGTCGGACAGCCGCCTGGTCTCGCTCACCACGAGCCGGACGGCGGGCGCGATCATCGGGTCGAGCGACTCGGCCTCGTCCTCCAGGATGTCCGTCACCGCCGTCATCGCGGTGAGCGGCGTGCGCAGCTCGTGCGACATGTCGGCGACGAACCGCCGGCTCTGCGCCTCGCGCGCGCTCAGCTCCTCGACCTGCTCGTGCAGCGACTGCGCGGTCCGGTTGAACGTACGCGCCAGGTCGGCGAGTTCGTCGGCCCCCTCGACCTCCAGCCGGGTGTCGAGACGCCCCTCGCCGAGCTGTCGGGCGGCCTCACCGAGCCGCTTGACCGGGCGCAGCACGGTCGCCGAGGCGGCCTGCGCGAGCAGGGCGGAGCCGATCAGCGCGAGCAGGGTGGCGATCGCCAGCGACCAGCCGAGCGTGTTCAGGTCGGCCCGCTCGTTCTCCAGCGACTTGAACATGTACGCGGTCGGGCCGGTCGGTACGACCTTGGTGCCGCCGATCACGTACGGCCGGCCCGCGAGGTTCTGCCGCTGCCAGTACAGGTGGTACGCGTTGGAGTTGTTCGCCGTCAGCTCGCGCGGCTTGTTCACCGTCGTCCGCAGCGCGGGGGGCACCTGGGCGAGCGTGTAGAGCGCCGGGTCGGAGGAGGCGGTGCACTCCGGCTGCGCGTCGTCGACGACCACCACGGCGTAGCTGAGGCCGGAGGAGGCCACCTGGTCGGCGAGCTGGGTCAGTTCCTCGCAGGTCGCGTTGAGCGGCAGCGCGGAGACGTTGCGGGTCAGCGAGCCCCGGAAGTCGTTGAGGGCGGTGTCCTGGGCGCGCTTGAGCACCGCGTCCCGGTTCAGCCAGTACGCGATCCCGGACGCCGAGACGGCGGTGGTGAGCGCGACCACGGCGAACACCGCGATCAGCCGCACCCGCAGCGAGCGCAGCCGGCGCCACGGCCCGGAGGCGAACCGCCGGGTCCTCTGATGGTCAGTCACGTCTGCCTGTCACGTTGTCGGGTACGTCGGGTACGTCGGGTACGTCGGTACGGCGCGTACGGGTGTACGGGTGTACGGGTGTACGGGTGGGAGGGTGCGCGGGCGGACGCCGGCCGGTCCGCTCAGGCCGGCGGGTCGAGCCGGTAGCCCACCCCGCGCACCGTGCGGATCAGTGTCGGCGCCGAGGGCACATCCTCCACCTTCGCCCGCAGCCGCTGCACACAGGCGTCCACCAACCGCGAATCCCCCAGGTAGTCGTGCTCCCACACGAGCCGCAGCAACTGCTGGCGCGACAGCGCCTGGCCGGGCCGGCGGCTCAGCTCCAGCAGCAGCCGGAGCTCGGTGGGCGTCAGCTGGAGGTCCTCGCCGTCCTTGGTGACGGTCATCGCCGAACGGTCGATCACCACCGACCCGTAGGCCGAGGAGTCGGAGTTCTCCCGCTCGCCGCGCCGCAGCACGGCCCGGATCCGGGCGTCCAGCACCCGTGGCTGGACCGGCTTGACGACGTAGTCGTCCGCGCCGGACTCCAGGCCCACCACCACGTCGATGTCGTCCGAGCGGGCGGTCAGCAGGATGATCGGGAGCTGGTCGGTGCGCCGGATCCGGCGGCACACCTCGAACCCGTCGATGCCGGGCAGCATCACGTCCAGCACGATCAGGTCCGGACGCTGCTCCTTGAAGAGCTTCAGTCCGTCCTCGCCCGAGGCGGCGGCGGCCACGCGGTGGCCCTGGCGGGTGAGAGCGAGTTCGAGGCCGGTCCGGATGGCGTCGTCGTCCTCGATCAGAAGGAGGAAAGGCACGGCCTCATTCTGGCCCACCCGGGCCCCCGAATCACCCCCGCCGTCCGGCCCGCCCACGGGGGAGCGGCACCCCGGGCCTCGCGGGCGGGCCCGAGGACGGGTGCACTGCAACCGGAGGGCCGGGTTCAGGCGTCATCGGGGGCGAGCGGTTCGGGGTGCGGGGCAGGCCCCGGCCGCTGTGACAGCCCTGTGACAGTCGGCGGACAGCGTCAGCACAACGGGCGGGCAGGATTTCTCATGTCGCCGCAACACGACGGGCCCACCGGCCGGTTGTGGAGGCGGCGCAAGGAACCGCTCGTACCGACCAAGGGGGCACACGATGAACGCATCGCTTCAGACCCGGAGCAACCCGGCTGTCCGCAACGCGCGTTCGTCGGCCGTGGCCCAGCCGGCGGCCCACCAGGCGGTGGTCCACCGGACGAGGTACGAGGTCAGGACCGACGAGGCTTCCGGTGCCGTGGTCGTACGGGGGTGCGCACACAGCACCGGTGGGAACACTGTCGGGCGCCGCGTGGGGGGCGTCGGCAGGACGGGGGAGCTGTACGGGATCGGCCGACGGGGGAACGCGGCCGACTCCGCCAACACCCTCACGCTGCGGGGGATCCTCCCCGTACGCGGTGAGGGCAAGGACGCCCCGGGGGGTGCGGGGAGCGGCCTGCGGACGGTCGGCTCGGGGGAGCCGGACGGACGCGGGGCCGCAGGTGCGACGCTGCTGCGGCTGTCCCCCGCGGCGGGGAGCACCGACGGGAGCGGACAGGGAGGCGCGCAGGGGGAGCACCCGGCCGTCGCGGAGGACCACATCACGGAGTTCACCGCATACGTGCGCGAGCGCCGCGCCTCCCTGTACGCGACCGCCTACCACCTGACCGGCGACCGCTACGAGGCCGAGGACCTGCTGCAGAGCGCGCTCTTCAGCACCTACCGCGCCTGGGGCCGGATCACCGACAAGGCCGCGGTCGGGGGCTACCTCCGCCGCACCATGACCAACCTGCACATCTCCGCCTGGCGGCGCCGCAAGCTCGCCGAGTACCCGACCGAGGAGCTGCCGGAGACGGTCGGCGACGCGGACGCCATGGGCGGCACCGAACTGCGCGCCGTGCTCTGGCAGGCACTGGCGAAGCTGCCGGAGAACCAGCGGACGATGCTGGTGCTGCGCTACTACGAGGGCAAGACCGACCCGGAGATCGCCGACGTGCTCGGCATCAGCGTCGGCACCGTCAAGAGCAGCATCTGGCGCGCCCTGCGCCGGCTGCGCGACGACGAGCACCTGAACCGGACGGGCGACACCGCGCACGCCTTCGGCGAGCTGGTGGCCTGACCGCGGCGCCCGCCACGGAGCTCGGTCACAGGACTTGACCACGGAGCTCGGTCACAGAGCTCGACCACGGAGGACTCCCGTCGGGGGACGGGGTGAGAAAGGCTGCGGGAGCGCGGCGCCTGCTCGGGGGAGCGGGGGCCGCAGGGGGAGCCCGCGGCCGGGAACGGCGGCCGGCCCGGTGCGGGGGAGAAGCACCGGGCCGGCCGCCGTTCCTGCTGTCCGCGTGCCGCTACGCGGCGGCCTTGAGCTCCTGCCGGGCGGGTGCGGCCACCTGCCGCACGCGGCGGCCGGCCTCGGGCCCGGCGCAGGCGTAGGCGCCCAGTCCGACCTGGCGGGCGACGATGCCCCGCTCCGCCCGCATCAGCCGCCAGCCGCGCCGCAGCAGGACGGGCAGCGACTTGCGGCCCTCGCGCACGTCCCGGCGCAGCCGCCGCCAGGCGGTGGTCAGCGGTCGGTTGCGCAGGCAGATCGCGTCGCCGAGCAGGCCTTCGGCGGCGCAGTGCCCGGCTATCTCGGCGGCGAAGATGCCCTCGGCGATGAACGCGCTCGCCCCGGCCAGGTCGAGCGTCCGGGTGCCCACCCGGCCGTTGTCCGGGATGGAGTAGACGGGGACGTCGGTGCGGCCGGTCTCGGCGAGCCGGCGGATCGCCGCCACGGCCTGCTCGCGGTGCCAGGCGAGCGGGGAGTCCCAGTCGACGGCGCCGTCGGCGAGCAGCGGCAGGGTGGGATCGTCGCCGTCCTTGTAGAAGTCGTCGAGCTGGAGCACGGGGAGACCGCTGCGCTCGGCGAGCGAGGACTTCCCCGATCCGGACGGACCGGACAGCAGGACCACTCGGGCAGGGGCCGTCGGCACGGGGTTCAGCGGGGAGTCACTCACGAGACACCAGTCTGACGTATCCGGCCGGGATGCCGAAACCGGGCGGAACGGGATTTCTTCGGCCACTCGGCTCGGCGGACCGTGAAAATTCGGTCAGCAGACAGTCTGAAAAGATCTACCCTGTGGGTTTCGCGATCTTGTCTAGACCCCCAAGAAGGTTCGACGGATGAAGTTGGCCCGTGTTTCGGCAGTTCTCGTCGCGGTGGCTCTGGCCCCGGCCGTGCTGCTCCCCTCCTCGGCCTCCGCGGCCGAAACCACGGACGGCAACCAGCCGCTGGGCGTCTCGGCGCCCGACGCGGCCCCGGAGGACGAGCCCGCCCCGGCAGCCTCCGCCTCGACGGAGCAGGAGGACCGGGCCGCGGCGCAGGCGATCCTCAGCGACCCGGCCAGTGGCCCGCACCTCCGTGAGGCCGCCGGGAAGGCCCTGGCCGGCACCGCACAGGACGTGCGGCACTTCCTGGAGTCCGGCCAGTACTCGGCCCGTGACACGGACGACCGGATCCGGGTCTCCCAGATCATCCACCAGGGCGGCCCGGCGGTGCAGAAGGCCGGGCAGGCCGCCATGAACGGCACCATCGAGGACGTCCGGCAGTTCCTGGCGGTCGGCCAGTACGTCGCCCGTGAGTCGGACGACCGGCTCCGCGTCTCCCAGCTCGTCGAGGCGGGCGGCCCCGGCGTCCGGGCGGCCGGCCTGGCCGCGTTGGAAGGCACCATCGAGGAGGTCCGGCAGTTCCTGGAGGTCGGCCAGTACGTCGCCCGTGAGTCGGACGACCGGGTCCGGCTCGTCCAGATCATCTCGGCCGGGGGCCCTGCGGTGCAGGAGGCGGGCAAGGCCGCGTTCAACGGCACCGCCGAGGACGTCCGCAAGTTCCTGGAGGTCGGCCAGTACGCGGCGCGCGACTCGGACGACCTCGTCCGGGCCGCCCAGATCGAGAGCCGGGGCGGCCCCGAGGTCAAGAAGGCCGCTGCGGCAGCGTTCAACGGCACCATCCAGGACATCCGTGACTTCCTGGCGACCGGCCAGTACGTGGCCGCCGCCAAGGACAAGGCCGCCGCCGAGGCCGCGTCCGCAGCCAAGGAGAAGGCGGCAGCCGAGGCAGCCGCCCAGGTGCAGCCGGCCGGTGGCGTCCAGCCCGCGAGCCTGACGGCCTCGGTCGCCGCTGCGGCCGCTGCCGCCGCGCCGACGACGGCTGCCCCGAGCGCGGTGGCCACGACGGTCGCGAGCGGCTCCGCCCTCGCGGCGACCGGCGCCGGCCCCGCCCTGCCGTGGGAGGTCGGCGGCGCCGCCGCTGCCCTCGGCCTCGGTGCTGCCATGGTCGTCACGGCCCGCCGCCGGTCCGCCGACGAGCGCTGAGCAGGGGGCCCGTGGGCCGGCAGGTTCCGGGCCGGAAAGTCGACGGACCCGCGCCAGGGGGGGAGAGGCGCGGGTCCGTCATGGCACGTCCGGGCCCTGGGGGGGTAGGGCACTGGGGACGGCCAGTCTGTGGAGTTGTTCCGGTCGGGCCGGTCAGATCCCGATCGGGTGCCAGACCGTCTTGGTCTCCAGGAACGAGAGTAGCCGGTCGGTGCCGGGCGCAGTGGTCCAGTCCTGGGCGAACGGGTCGACCTGCGGCCGGACCACTCGCTTCAGACTATCCGCGGCGGATGCCTCCAGCGCGGCCGCCGCGCCGGGACCGTCCGCCGCGATCGCGCCGGTGAGGTCCAGGGCGTTGACGTCCTGGTGGGAGGCGAGGGTCGGGGCGATGTCCGCCGTGCGGCCCGAGATGATGTTGACGACGCCGCCCGGGAGGTCGGAGGTCGCCAGCACCTCGCCCAGCGACAGGGCGGGCAGCGGGGCGTCGGCCGGGGCCGCCACCACCACGGTGTTGCCGGTGGCGATGACCGGTGCGATCACCGAGACCAGGCCGAGGAACGAGTGCCCGTAGCCGGCCTGCGGGGCGACGATGCCGACCACGCCGGTCGGTTCGGGCACCGACAGGTTGAAGTACGGTCCGGCGACGGGGTTCCCGTTGCCGGCGATCTGGGCGACCTTGTCCGTCCAGCCCGCGTACCAGACCCAGCGGTCGATGGCGGCGTCCACCAGTGCGGCGGCCTTCTTGGCGCCGATGTGCTCGGAGGAGGCCACCTCCGCGGTGAACTGCTCACGCCGGCCCTGCAGCATCTCGGCGACCCGGTACAGCACCTGCCCGCGGTTGTAGGCGGTGGTGCCGGCCCAGCCCTTGACCGCCGCGCGGGCGGCGAGCACGGCGTCGCGGGTGTCCTTGCGGGTGCCGAGCGGGGCGTTGGCCAGCCACTGGCCCTTGCTGTCGGTCACCTCGTACACCCGCCCGCTCTCGGAGCGCGGGAACTTCCCGCCGACGTACAGCTTGTAGGTCTTGAGGACGTCAAGACGCAGCGACTCAGACATCGAGGTAGGCCTCCAGACCGTGCCGGCCACCCTCGCGGCCGTAGCCCGACTCCTTGTAGCCGCCGAACGGCGAGGTCGGGTCGAACTTGTTGAAGGTGTTGGCCCACACCACACCGGCCTTGAGCTGGTTCGCCATCCACAGGATGCGCGAGCCCTTCTCCGTCCAGATGCCGGCCGACAGGCCGTACGGCGTGTTGTTGGCCTTCTCGACCGCCTCGGTGGGCGTGCGGAAGGTCAGCACCGAGAGCACCGGGCCGAAGATCTCCTCGCGGGCGATCCGGTGGGCCTGGCTGACGCCGGTGAACAGCGTCGGCCGGAACCAGAAGCCGGTACCGGGCAGGTCGCAGGCGGGCGACCAGCGCTCGGCGCCCTCGGCCTCGCCGGCGGCGGTCAGCTCGGTGATCCGGGCCAGCTGGGACGCCGAGTTGATGGCGCCGATGTCGGTGTTCTTGTCCAGCGGGTCGCCGACCCGCAGGGTGTCCATCCGGCGCTTCAGCGCGTCCAGCACCTCGTCGTGGACGGACTCCTGGACCAGCAGGCGCGAGCCCGCGCAGCAGACGTGGCCCTGGTTGAAGAAGATGCCGTTGACGATGCCCTCGACGGCCTGGTCGATCGGTGCGTCGTCGAAGACGATGTTGGCGGCCTTGCCGCCCAGCTCCAGCGAGAGCTTCGTGCGGCTGCCCGCCAACTGCTTGGCGATCGCCCGGCCGACGGGGGTGGAGCCGGTGAAGGCCACCTTGTTGACGTCCGGGTGGGAGGTCAGCGCGGCGCCGGTGCGGCCGTCACCGGTGACGATGTTGACGACGCCGTCCGGCAGGCCCGCCTGGCGGCAGATCTCGGCGAACCGCAGGGCCGTCAGCGGGGTGGTCTCGGCGGGCTTCAGCACCACGGTGTTGCCGGTGGCGAGCGCGGGCGCGATCTTCCACGCCAGCATCAGCAGCGGGAAGTTCCACGGGATGACCTGGCCGGCCACGCCCAGCGGGCGCGGGTTGGCGCCGTAGCCGGCGAAGTCGAGCTTGTCGGCCCAGCCCGCGTAGTAGAAGAAGTGCGCGGCGACCAGCGGCAGGTCGACGTCGCGGGTCTCGCGGATCGGCTTGCCGTTGTCGATCGACTCCAGCACCGCCAGCTCGCGCGAGCGCTCCTGGATGATCCGGGCGATCCGGAACAGGTACTTGGCGCGCTCGCTGCCCGGCAGCGCCGACCAGTCGGTGAACGCCTTGCGGGCGGCGGCGACCGCCCGGTCGACGTCCTCCGCGGTGCCCTGGGCGAACTCGGCGAGCACCTGCTCGGTCGCCGGGTTGACCGTCTTCAGCGCCTCGCTGCCGCTGGAGTCGACGAACCTGCCGCCGATGAAGTGGCCGTACGAGGTGGCGATGTCACCGGCCGCGGCGGGGGACTCGGGGGCGGGCGCGTACTCGAAGAGGCCGCTCTTGCGCACGGGCTCTTCCGCCTTCTTGGTGTTCTTGGCCATGGTTCTCAGTCCACCGTCACGTAGTCGGGACCGGAGTACCGGCCGGTGGTCAGCTTCTGGCGCTGCATCAGCAGGTCGTTGAGCAGGCTGGAGGCGCCGAAGCGGAACCAGTGCGGGCTCAGCCAGTCGTCGCCGAGGGTCTCGTTGACCATGACCAGGTACTTCATGGCGTCCTTGGTGGTCTTGATGCCGCCGGCGGGCTTCACGCCGACCTGGACTCCAGTCTGCTCCCTGAAGTCGCGGACGGCTTCGAGCATCAGCAGCGTCACCGGGGGCGTCGCGTTGACCGCGACCTTGCCGGTGGAGGTCTTGATGAAGTCGGCGCCGGCCAGCATCGCCAGCCAGGAGGCGCGGCGCACGTTGTCGTACGTCTGCAGCTCACCGGTCTCGAAGATCACCTTGAGGTGGGCGGCGCTGCCGTCGGGGCGCTTGCACGCCTCCTTGACGGCGGTGATCTCGTGGAAGACCGACAGGTAGTGCCCGGAGAGGAACGCCCCCCGGTCGATCACCATGTCGATCTCGTCGGCGCCCGCGGCCACCGCGTCGGCGACGTCGGCGAGCTTCACCGGGAGCGCGGCGCGCCCGGCGGGGAAGGCGGTGGCGACCGAGGCGACCTGGATGTCGGTGCCCAGCAGGGCGGCCTTCGCGGTGGCGACCATGTCCGGGTAGACGCAGATCGCGGCGACCCGCGGGGTGGCCGGGTCGGTCGGGTCGGGGTTGCGGCCCTTGGTGCACAGGGCGCGCACCTTGCCGACCGTGTCCGCGCCCTCCAGCGTGGTCAGGTCGATCATCGAGATCGCCAGGTCGATGGCGTAGGCCTTCGCCGTGGTCTTGATCGAACGGGTGCCGAGGGTGGCGGCGCGGGCTTCGAGGCCGACCTGGTCGACGCCGGGCAGGCCGTGCAGGAAGCGGCGGAGCGAGGCCTCGGACGCCGCGACGTCTGCGAGACCGCTGCCCGCAGCACCTGGGGCATTGGCTGCAAGAGTGGACATAGTCACCAGACCAGCATATCTACGCGCGTAGTCGTGTGCTAGGGGGAGCCCCTTTCCCGCACCATTCGATGCGGGACCGAGACCTCGGGCGGTCCGGCGCCCGGGCCCCGGGGCCGGCCC